>CAMDJU010000006.1 GCA_945900695.1 Bordetella parapertussis
GGGGGATACCAAGGTCCAATTTTGTGGTTTCAAGGTCCATTGGGGCATCACATGGGTGCGCAAGCGGCGCATCAAATTGCGCACCAACGAGGCGAGCTCTTCCAATTGAATGGGCTTGACCAAGTAAACATCCGCGCCGGCTTGAATGCCTTGAATGCGCTGGGCTCCTTCACCCCGTGCAGTGGTGATGATCACCCCTTTGCCTTGGGTGTGGGCGTTGGTGCTCAACCATTTCAGCCCATCGCCATCGGACAAACCCAGGTCGAGGATCAGCACATCGAATTGGTGGGTTTTCAGCCACTGTGATGCAGCCATCAAACTGCCCACGCCATCGGCCGCAAACCCCTCCATGTTCAGGTAAGTGACCAAAGCTTCCAGCAAATCACCCTCATCTTCAATCACCAAAACACGACCGTTGTGGGTATTTTTTTTGTCCATGATGTTTGATCTTGGGGTTATTTCTCAGGCAGCCAAATGCAAAAAGTACTTCCCTGGCCCAGCGCGCTTTCGAGTTCAAGTTGTCCTTGGTGCTGTTCCACAATGCGTCGCACAAAGGCCAGTCCCAAACCCAAACCAGCGATGGAGCTCTCGGCGCTGACACGCTGATAGTCTTCGAAGATCAATGGGTGGTCTTTGCTATCGATACCGCAGCCCTGATCGCGCACCGCAATGCCCACCCAATCCGGTTTTTTGCGCGTCTCAATCACGACGGCCAGACCCGGTTCAGAGTATTTGCAGGCATTATCAATCAGATTGAGCATGGCCACTTCAAGCAATTTTTCATCGGCCCACACATCGCCAATCGGCACTTGCAAGTTCAGAGAAATTGGATTTTTGTCGTGGTAAGAGGACTGGGCATCCACCAGTTCACGCAGCCAAGCAGCCAAGGGGATGTGTTGCGGGGAAAAATTCCTCATGTCATGTTGCAAGCGGTCCCCATTGAGCCAAGTTTCAAACAGCGACAAAAGCCGCTGGGTGGCGCTGGCCATGGTGTCCAGCCGTTTTTCCAGGTTGAATGGCCCGGCCGAGTACTCCTTGCGAAGCAGGCTGATTTGGCTGTTGACAATGCCCAAGGGATTGCGAAATTCATGCGAAATCAATGCGCCAAATCGCAAATACTTGTCCAAAAACTGAGTCTGCGCGACCAGCGCTTGTTGCAACTCTTGGGTGCGCTTTTGCACCTCGCCCTCCAGTTGCTCTTGGGCACTTTGTGACCGTTGGAGCAACTGTTGGTTGGCGTGCAAGGCTTCGCGCTGCGCTTGCTCTCGTTCTTGTCGCTCCAAATGGACGATGTCTGCCAATGCGAACGCCAGCAACAGCATTTCAACCGCAGAAGACAGTTGCAAGCTGTAGGAAGTCCAAACATTGGTGGGTAAGAATTCAAACGCGCGCAAGGTGGCAATGATGGCCCCAAACCATAAAACTGCCCATGCCAGCAAGAAAAAACGCGCACCCTTGTGCCCAAGTTTGAGCACTCGGAAACCGGCAATTAAGACCATCAACGAAGCCGGCAGGGCCAGAAAATAAAGCATCTTCACCGCCCACAATGTGGGAAATCCCAACCAAGGCGCAAACACCACCATGGAGGCGTCAATCAAGAACAACAAGGAAAAGATCAGCAACAGGGCCGAGCTCTTGGGTGTGTAGCGCCGCGCTTGCAAAAACTGCCTAGCAAACAGCATGGCAAATGCCCCGGACAAACAGATGAAAAAGGTTTGTGCAATCGAATCAAACCTGGGCTGCTCCGGCCAAAAAAACATTTGGCCCATGCCATTGCCCGACAACATGCCCAAACCAAACACCGCAATGAACACGCTGTAGAGCAAGAAACGCAAATCCTTGAGCGATAAGCTCAAAAACAAGTTGTAGATCAGCAAGGCCAGCAAACCGCCAAAGTAGAGCGCTTGCAGCAAGGTGGTGTTTTGAACGTGGTGCCGAAAGGTTTGCTCTTGCCATATCGTGATGGGCACGGTGACGCTGTGGTGGCTGCTCACGCGCAAGTAGAAGTGTTGGGTTTGCGTGTCGATCTCGACGGGAAAAGCAAAAAAGCGATGCAAAAAAGGCCTGGATGCCAAGGGGCGCTCGCCACCGGTGCGCACCACCGGTCGCTGTGGGGCATAAAAATCCACCTGGTTCAACAGGAAAAAAGGCACCTCCAGCACCCAATTCGCTGGTGCATCGGCAGCGCGTTGCAGTCCGACCCGGATCCAATAGGCAGACTGCGTAAAGCCCATATTGATTTGACCTTGGTCAACGGGCCAGGGCTTGTACAGAGCGGCGTTTTCGGGACGGCTGGCTTGCTCAAAGCCCATGTCTCCCTGCTTGTCCTCGAGTATGGAAATATTTTGCAATGCAGACAAGGATGACATGTTGTTTGTCAATAAATCAGCTTGGGCAGCGCCAAATCCGACCAAACAGCCCAAACACAAGCCCAATCGCAACAAATAAAAAAGCATCATTAAAAATAAATGGGCCGTATTTATATTAACAAAATTATTAATTTGTAACATAAATGTCGGATTTGTTCGTATAAATGTCGAAATTCAAATGTTGGTGATTTATACCTTCAAAACTAACATCTCTAAATCAAGGTCGGTCCCTGCGTGAAGCGGACGGCAAACGCCCCATAAATTGGAAGGCGTGGGTGAATTTTTTCATGAATTTTCAAGGATGAAATATGTTTGAGCAAGTCGTGCCTGTCAACAAAGATCGCCATGCGGGCAAAAAAATACGCACCAGCAGTGATTTCCGGTTCGCCTCGAAGTTCCATGTGGCGTACGTCACCGTGCACGAATTCGCACGCGCTGCGGCGATTTATCCCCTGGTCTTTTTAGAAGACAAGGCAAATGATGATTTTCGACCTGTCGCGTTGATGGGCTTGGATGCGGGAGAGAACCTGTTTGTCAGCAGCGAGGGGAAGTGGGCGGGTTCTTACATACCGGCCATCATCCGTCGTTACCCATTTGCGTTGACCAAGGCCGCTGAGGCCGACCGTTACATCGTGTGTGTTGACGAAGCCAGTGACTTGCTCAGCGACACCGAAGGCGCACCCATGTTCGATGAGCAGGGCAATCCCACACAGGTGATTGAAAACGTCAAACGTTACCTGGGTGAACTCCAGCAAATGGACACCATGACCCATGAGTTCAGCAAATTTTTGATCCAAAACAACTTGCTCACGCCCTTGAACATGCGTGTCAACGCCGCCAATCAAATTCGCAACATCACAGGGTGCTACGTCATCAACGAAGAGCGCTTGAACAATTTCACCGATGCCAAATTCGCTGAAATTAGACAAAAAGGGTATTTGCCAGCGATCTATGCGCATTTGATTTCGCTGTCGCAAATTGAGCGTTTGGCCAGCATGAAAGAACCTGTGCCAACGGTCGGTGCGGAGGATGCCCTTGCCAACCCGAGTGCGCGGCGCAAGGCCAAAGAGGTCCTTCAATAAGTGTCGCCCTTCACCCCGCGGGCACCGGGTAACGCGTGCACAAGGGGCTGGAGATGCGACCAAAGGCTACATTTTTAGAGGTATGGGCATGGACAAGGCAGGGTGCCAGCGGCGGTGGTTGACACTTGGTGTGTCAATGGTTTTGTGGGCGGCTGGGTTCCATGTGCAGGCCCAGACTTTTATCGAAGTTGTCGGTGCCGCGGCGCAGGCCAAATCCTGGGGCCTGAAAGATTTGATTCTTCAAGTGCGCACAGCCAACAAAGACATTCGCAACAAACAAATCGAAAGAGACGTCTCTGCCACGGGCATTGACCGGGCTGTTGCAGCATTTATGCCGATGGCCACGCTGTCGGCCACCAACGGCGTCAATCGGCAGCCCAGCACCTACGAAGAAAAGTTGTCACGCTCCACCGAGGCAGAAAAGCTGACCAACTCCATGAGCAGTTTATACATGCGAGATGGCCAAGACTATGCTGCAGGGGTGAGCCAACTGCTGCCCAGTGGTGCCAAGGTGGAGGCCAAGACGACCTTGTCGCAGTTCATCACCAACATCAACCAAAACGATGCCAGCCGCCCCTTTGGGGCCAGAGACAACCGCGCAAATTGGGGCTTGACCTTGACCCAACCCTTGGCCAAGGACGGTGGTGTTGCCGTCACCCTGGCGCGTGCACAGGTGGCCGATTTGGACCTGGATGTGGCCAAGCACACCTTGCGCGAAACAGAGTCGAGCATTGTTGCTGAGGCCGCTTTGGGCTACTACGAATTGGTCATGGCCCAACACCGGGTGAATGCGGCCTCGGAAAAAATCCAAACTGCACAGCGCTTGCTGAGTGAAGCCCGAGCCTTGTCGCGTCAAGGGCGACTGGCCGACATCGATGTGGTGGAGGTGGAGAACTCGCTGTCAAGGTTTCGCGCCGGTTTGAGTGAGGCCAAACAAGGCGAGCGCGAACGCCTCAACCGCCTCAACACCCTGATCATGGCCGTCACTGGCAACGATGTGGCCGTGTGGAAGGCTGCCGAGGATTTGCCCACAGTGCCCCGATCAGCTCAAGCCCACCCCTTGGAAGCGGCTTTGCGCACTGCGTTGGAGTCACGGCACGATTATTTGATGCAAAAAAAGATGCTCGAACGCGAAGGTGTGCAGTTGGTTTATGCCAAAAACCAAGCCTTGCCGCGCATTGATTTGGTTGCCAGCTATGGTCAAAATGGCTTGGCCTATGCTGCTGGCACGGCATTCGGTTCGGAGGTGATGCGTGACTACGCCACTTGGAGCTTGGGATTGCAGCTGCAAGTGCCCCTGGGGGGTAACTTGCAAGGGCGTGCAGATGTGGCCGCTGCCAATTTGCGCCGTGAAAACGCTTTGATCGCCATCAAGGCGCTGGAGGTGCAAATCACCAACGACATCGATACCGGTGTGCACATGCGCAACAGCGCCATGGAGCGTTGGATCCATTGGCAAGAGGTCGCTGTGCGAGAGCAACTGCAACTCGATGTCGAGCGCAAAAAATTCAATGCCGGGCGCAGTGAAATTCGTGAAGTATTGATGCGCGAAGAAAAAACCATCAATTCGCGTTTGATGGTGATCGAGCAGCAATTGGCCCACGCCAAAGCACAGGTCATTTTGGAGTCGGCACAAGGCATCTTGCTGCAGCGCTGGCCTTCTTGAATGCGGATGTTGTTGAAATGACGGCTTATCCACTGCAGCCCATCGCGCCTTGGTTGATGCTGTGTTGGTGCGCGGCCAGCGCCAGTGCTTCATGGGCGCAAACTGCAGCGCCCACACAGGGCAAAGCAGCCACAACCCAGGCCACCCCCGCCCTGAGCGCCCCATCGCTCAACACGGCACCGCCTGCCACCTCCAGCCCGAGTGCGCCCGGGGTGACGCAAGCCCTGAGAGATGTCAAGCTCAGCATGACCGTGGCTGGGCGCATCGATGGCATGTTGGTGCGCGAGGGCAGCCGGGTCAGCAAAGGGCAGGTGCTGATGTACCTGGACAAAACCCTGGAGGACTTGGAGGTGCAACGGCGGCGCTTGCAACTGCAAGACCAGGCCAAACTGGAAGAATTGCGCCAAAAAGAAAAAACCCTGGCCACCCAAGTGGCTGCGCTGGCGCCTTTGCTGCTCAGCGGAGGCATCTCGCGCAAACAGGCCGAAGACGAAGAAATAGCCCTGGGCAGCGTGAGTGCCGAGCGCAAAGCGCTCGAGGCCGGCAAAGAAAGGGAGCGCATTGAACTGTTGCTGGCCCAAGAGGCATTCGAGCGACGCCATTTGCGCGCCCCTTACGACGGTGTGGTCACCAAAGTGGCCTTGCGGGTGGGCGAAAGCATTGGTGCCCATGAACCCTTGATCACTTTGGTCGATACCAGTCGGGTTCGTTTCATGGGCACGGTGGCCGCGCGCACAGGCACCAAGCTCCAGGTGGGAGCCATGGTCAACATTGAGTTGAGCATGGACGGACAAGTCAAGCGCAGAGCGGCCAAGGTGGTGTTTGTCTCGCCGGTGGCTGATCCTTCCAGCGGCTTGTTGGAGGTGATTGCAGAGTTTGAAAACTTCGATGGATCTGTGCGGCCAGGCATCAGCGGCCGCCTGCTGTTGTGAGGCACTAGCGCATGAACGCCACCTCTCAAAAAGCCCATCAAGCCCATGCCGCTGCCGCAGCGCATCCAAACCCGGTCAGCCAATGGGCGCGCTTGGCTGCGCTGCAAGCCCCTGCGCAAACATTTTGGGCGCAGTACATCCAGGCTATCGGGCAAGGCTTGCAAGCCCGGCGGGTATTGCTATTGGTGTCGGGCATAGGACAACCTTGGAAAGCCTTGGCCCAGTGGCCCAGTGATGCAAACGAGCTTTTGGGCGATGCGGACCATGTCTTGCAATGGTTGGGACAGGCCGCGCGGCCTGACCTCAGTGTGGAAACTTTGGCCCATGGCGGACAAGCCCTGGTCATGCGCTTTCAAGCCTCGCCCATGGGCGCACAGCAAGTGGCCGCGGTGGTGGCTTTGGAAGCGGGCGCATTCATCGACGATGCGCAAGGATTGCTGGCCTGGGCCCAAGAGGTTGTGAAGGTCCCTGTTGCCTATGCCCAGCGCCAGCCCGACGCCGCTGCGACCCAAACCACCCAGCCCACCTCGGCGTCCACGGACTTGGTGGGCGAGCCCCATGCGCAGCGCTTGTATGAAATTTTGCGCTTGAACATCGAGCTGAACCGACAAAAAAAGTTCATGCAAATGGCCTTTGAGTTGTGCAATGCCCTGGCGGTTCGGTTTCAAGCCGACCGCGTTTCCTTGGGGTGGATGGTGGCCCCGTATGTGCGTTTGACCGCCATCAGCCATGTGGAGAAATTTGACCCGCATTCCACACTCAGCCGCGCCCTGGAAAGTGCCATGGAAGAGGCCGCCGATCAAGCCCAGCCGGTGCGCTATCCATTGCCCGCAGATGCGCGCCTGGTCAGCCGCGCCCACGAGTCCTACGCCTTGATGCAGGGGGTGGCTGCTGTGGTCTGTGTCCCCCTGCGCGACGATCAGGGGGTGCAAGGCGTTCTGTGTCTGGAGAAGCGCCAAGGCACCTGGGACGATGACGCGCTGTGGGAGTTGAGCTTGGTGGCCGACATGGTGGTGCGTCCCATGGCCGATTTGAAGATCCGTGACCGCTGGTGGGGTGCGCGCATGTTGGGGGCCGTGAAAAGCGCCTACCAAAACAGCCTCAGCCCCAAGCACAGTGCTTGGAAGTTGGCGGGCTTGAGCGCCGTTGTGCTGTTGCTGGTGCTGTGCTTGTGGCCATGGGCATATCGCGTCGATGCCACCCTGACTTTGCGCAGCAAAGACTTGTTGTTCATGCCGGCGCCATTTGATGGCTACCTGCGCCAAGTCCATGTGGAAATTGGCGACAAAGTGGAAGCCGGGCAGGTCTTGGTGCAACTTGACACCCGTGATTTGGCGCTCGAAGAGTCCATGGCTGATGCGGATGTGTTGCGCTACAGCCGCGAGGCCGAAAAAGCACAGGCGACGCGCCAATTGGCTGAAATGCAGATTAACTTGGCACGCCAAGAGCAGTCGGCTTCGCGCCTGGCGCTGGTGCGTCACCAATTGCAGCATGCCAAAGTGACCGCCCCGCATGCCGGTGTGGTGGTCGAGGGTGAGCTGAAAAAAAACCTGGGTGCGCCTTTGCGCAAAGGTGACTTGTTGTTGAAATTGGCCCAAACCGATGACGCGTATTTGGAGTTGGAAATCGATCAAGTCGATGTGCATGAGGTAAAAGTGGGATCCACCGGTGAATTCGCTTTGGTCGGACGACCCGACCAGCGGTTCGCGATTTTTCTCGAGCGGATTGACCCTGCATCCATCTTGCGCGAAGGCCGCAATATCTACCTCGCCAGAGCCAGGGTGCAAGGCGACATCCCCATTTGGTGGCGGCCTGGCATGGGGGGCTCGGCCCGCATCGATGCCGGGGACCGCCCCTTGATTTGGGTTTTGACCCACCGCACCATTCGTTTCTTGCGGGAGTTTTTCTGGATATGAGCATGGACGAAGCCAGCGGGCGCACCTACAGCGACACATGGCACCGTGTGGCCAGTGTGCGCGCTTGTCTGCGCAGCAGCGTTCGCGCGCACAAACAAATTTTTCGCGGCGAAGAGTGGGTGGTGTTGCGCGATAGCCTGGGCAGCGAATTCTTCCGCGTCACAGCTGCCGCCTATGCTTTTTTAAGCCGCATGGGCCCGCAACGCACCATTGACGAGGTCTGGTCCGAATTGATCGAGGCCGAACCCGAGTCGTCATTGACCCAAGAAGAGGTGGTGCAGTTGCTCGGGCAGTTGCACCTGTCCAACTTGTTGCAGTTTGACCGTGGCGCTGCGGCTGCCAGTTTGTTTGAGCGTCTCCGCCAGCGCCGCAGCCGTGAAATCAAAGCCGTTTTGTTGGGCTTTTTGTCCATCAAATTGCCCTTGTTTGATCCGGACCGGGTGCTGGAGAAGTGCTTGCCCTTGATCCGCATGGTGTTTGGCCCGGTGGGCGCGTGTGTCTATGCGGCACTGATCCTGTGGGGCTTGAAAGCCTTGGCCGATGAGTCCGATCACTTGTTCGACCAATCTGCAGGTTTGCTTGCGCCCGCCAATTTGGGCCTGTTGTACATCGGCATGGTGATCGCCAAGCTGGTGCACGAATTTGGCCATGCAGCCGCTTGCAAGCGCTTTGGTGGCGAGGTGCACAAGATGGGCGTCATGTTTCTCATGTTTGCGCCGCTGCCCTACATGGATGCGACCGCGAGTTGGGGCTTTCGCAGCCGCTTTCAGCGCTTGTTGGTGGGTTTCTCTGGGGTGCTCAGCGAATTGGCCGTGGCGGCTGTGGCGGTCCTCATTTGGGCCCATACGGCGCCAGGCGTGGTGAACGCGCTGGCTTACAACGTCATATTTGTGGCCAGTGTCTCGACGGTGCTGTTCAACCTCAATCCCTTGATGCGGTTTGATGGCTACCACATGCTGGTCGACTACTTGGATGTGCCCAATTTGTTTCAACGCTCGCGCGACCAACTCAAGTACCTGGGCGAGCGTTGGGTGTTGGGCGTGAAAAACGTCCAACCCGTGGCGCGCACCGCCACAGAGGCCTGGTTGTTGCCTGTGTATGGTGTGTTGAGCCTGGGGTATTGGGTGGTCCTGATGTCCACCATCATCTTTTTTATCGCCGAGCAGTATTTGGATTTGGGTGTCGCCTTGGCATGGCTGATGTTTTTCACTTCAGTGGTATTGCCGCTTTTCAAATTCTCCAAGTACCTGTTGGCCAGCCCAAAGTTGCAGCATCAGCGCTTGCGCACCGGTGGCATCACCGTGGGCATCCTCAGCCTCAGTTTGGGTTTGTTGGCGGCGGTGCCCATGCCCGATCGGGTGCGGGTCAAAGGCGTGATGCAAGCCAATTTTTCGCGCGAGCTCTACAGCGACGCTGGTGGCGCTTTGGTGCGGTTGGTGGCCCAACCGGGCCAATGGGTGATGGCTGGCCAAGTTTTGGCCCAATTGGAAAACCCCGAGCTGGCATTTGAAATCATATCCGCACAACAGCAACGCGAGCAGTTGTTGGCGCAAGAGTTGCAGGCCATCGCGTCATCGGTGGCCAATATCGAGCCGATTGAGCGCCAGCGCGAAGCCACAGAGCAAAAAATCGCCGAGTTACGGCGCCAACAACAAGCTTTGACGGTGATCGCACCCATTGATGGGATTTGGAGCGCCACCGAACTCGACGCCAGCCGTGGCCAATGGGTGGCCCGGGGCGGCAGCTTGGGCACGGTGGTCGATGACCGCGAGTGGCGCTTTGTGGCGGTGGTGCCGCAAATCAACACCCACTTGTTTGAAGCTGGTCTGTTGGCGACGGAAATCCGAATCCGTGGTCAACAAGAATTCAATCTTCAGTCGGCCAAAACCGAAGTGATGCCGTTTGAGCAAGGGCTTTTGCCCTCTCCAGCGCTGGGCATGCAAGGGGGCGGCGAAATTGCCGTCCAGCCCAACGACCCCAAAGGCTTGACTGCCGCCGAACCGTTTTTCCGCATCCAGGCGCAATTGCCCGCACCATCGGCCACGGGCCAAGACCAAGATTTGCGCCGCTTGCATGGCCGCGTGGGAACGATGCGCATCACCTTGCCCGATTCCCCCTTGTTGTTCCAATGGGAGCGCAGTTTGCGCCAGTTCTTGCAACGGAAGTTCCGCGTATGAACGCTCTGGACATTTCCACGCCCCCCATTGGGTCCACGCTCCTATCGGTGCGGTCTGCACCGACGGAAAAATTGCGTGCCCTGGACAAATTGCCCGAAGGCTTGGACGCCTGGGTGGACCGTGCCCAAGGTTGGCTGCGGCGACGTCCGCACCAATCCAAGCCCTTGTGGCACCAAGCCCAGGCCTGCGCGCAGCAATGCACGGCCTATGCCGACTGGGACGACACGGCCTTGCAAGCAGCCTTGGTGTTGGCGCGTGAAAACTTGCGCCGCGACCCGGTCCATGCCAAGGGGCAATTGACGGTTGCACTGGCTTTGGTCGGGCAAGTGGCCAAGCGCGTCAAAGGCATGCAACCCTACCCGGTGCAATTCATGGGGGCCTTGGCTTTGCACCACGGCTGGTTGGCCGAAATGGCGACTGGCGAGGGCAAGACCTTGACCGTGGCCCTGGCGGCGGTATTGGCCGGTTGGAGTGGACGGCCCTGCCATGTCATCACCGCCAACGACTATTTGGCCGAGCGCGATGCAGACAGCATGCGGCCTTTGTACGCCGCCTGTGGTGTCAGCCTGGCCTCGGTGTATGAGGGGGTTGAGGCCCAGGAGCGACCGGCACGCTATGCGGCCGATGTGGTGTACGTCACGCCCAAAGATTTGCTGGCCGACTATTTGCGCGACCAACTCGCCGCTGGCACCGGTCGCGACGAACCATGGCGAGCGTTCCAGCGCTGGATGGGCCTGCCCGAAGCCCTGGCGCAAGAGCCCACGCTTTTGGTTCGGGGGCTGCACACGGCCATCGTGGACGAGGCCGATAGCGTGTTGATTGACGAGGCGGTCACACCGCTGATTTTGTCAACACGCCGACCCAGCCGCGGCTTGAGCGAGGCTGTGGTGCTGTTGGCCCAACTCGCCCCCAACTTGGTGGCTGGTCAAGACTACGAATGTACCCAGCGCACGCGCAGTGTGCGGTTGCGCCAAGGCGCCATCGATGCCTTGGACCGCTTGGCCTCCGATTTGCCCTCGGTCTGGCGCCCGGCCCCACGGCGCGAGGAGTTGTTGCGCCAGGCCTTGCAGGTGCATGCCTTTTTTCGCTTGGGTCACCAATACTTGGTGCAAGACGGCGAGGTGGTGTTGCTCGACGAGTTCACTGGGCGCATGACGCCCGGGCGCACCTTGACGGCTGGATTGCACCAAGCGGTCGAGGCCAAAGAAGGATTAACCATCACCGATCCCAACGAATCCATGAGTCAAATGAGTTTTCAGGCTTTTTTCCGGGGCTTCAGCCGTTTGTCGGGGAGCTCGGGCACGGTGTGGGAAGCCGTGGATGAGTTGTGGCGGGTCTACCGCTTGCGTGTGGCGCGCATTCCCACCCACCGCCCCCGTTTGACCATCACCCGGCCGGCCCAATTGGTGCTCACTGCGGCAGACAAATGGTCGGCCGTGGTGGATGAGGTGGTAGCGGTGCAAAAAACCGCGCGCGCCGTCTTGGTGGGTGTGCGCAGCGTGGAGGCCAGTGAAACATTGGCTCGCTTGTTGGCCGACAAACAGGTTTCGGTGGCGGTGCTGAATGCGGTGCACCATGCCGATGAAGCCTCCATCGTGGCGCAAGCCGGTCAGCCCGGGCGCGTCACCATCGCCACCAACATGGCTGGCCGGGGTACCGACATTGGATTGGATCCGCTGGTGGAAAAAAACGGTGGCCTGCATGTGATCATTGCCGAAGTCAACGAGTCCACCCGCATCGACCGCCAACTGGCTGGGCGCTGTGGCCGCCAAGGCGACCCAGGCAGTGTGTCGATGTACCTGTGCTTGTCCGACAACTTGGCCGCACGTTACCTGCCGGCACTGGCCCGGTATTTGTTGGCCTTGATCAAGGCCTATGGATCCACCGCCGCGCCAGCTTGCGCACGACTGGCTTTCGTCTGGGCCCAACGCCGGTGTGAACGTGATGCCTTTGAGCGGCGCTTTGCCGTGTTGCGCAACGACGATTGGCTGGCCTCGGCGTTGCCCTTTGCGCGCAGAGGTGCCGCATGACGCACCCAACAACTGCGCACATCGTGGCCTGGCCCAATTGGCGCCCTGCCGCTGTCGCGGCTTTGCGCGCCATGCTCGCCGAGATCGAAGGCTTGGCCATCACCGGGGGCGAATCATCGGTTCGGTTTTCCCCTGGATCGGTGGAGTTCGGGCGCTGGTTGGCTGGTTTCTCCCCGTCGGGGGTCTCGGTGAAGCGCTTGATGACTTTGCCCGACCGTTTAGGGCTGCCAGAACCCTGGGCAGAAACGTTTCGCAGCCAGTGCCAGCGGGCGCGCCAAATTTACCTGTCGGTGGAGCAAACCCGCGCCCATGTGGTGGCCAAGGTGTATTGGGAGCACGCCCTCGCGGCCGTGGACCAGCGCCACCACGCGCCCGCACAGCGTGGGGTTGCATTGCACATCGAGTCCTGCAAATGGCGGGTGGACACGCCCGGCACAACCCCGCGCAGCACCGAGTATTGGCGCATGTCTGGGTTGGATGGCCCCGGCACGGTGGCCTTGCTGCAAACGGCGCAGGACGTGGACACAGCATTGCAACCGGTGTACCGCAGCGTGGCCCAGGTGCTGGACAACGCGATGCGCATGGCGCCCGATTGGCATGGCCACCGGTTGCTGCTGGTGCGTGAGCCGGGCACCGCCCGACAAGGCTTGGGGGTGCGGTTTTACGGCAGCGAATGGCGCATCGATGACCTCGCGCCGCACTTGTCTTCCCTGTGGGAGTCATGGGACCGCACTCCACAGGCTTGGCATCAAGCCTGCGCTCAGGTGGGCCCGCTCGAGCTGGGCTGGCTGCACGCGGGAATGGATGCGCAGTCCCAACCCTACCTCACGATGTACGCAGCCTTGGACGCTGTTCAAACCCGCTCGGTTTTGCGGCGGCAAGCTTTCACGGACGCCGCAACCCTGACCCATTTGCACGAGAGTGTTTGATGAAAAAAATCAAAAGTCGACCCTTTCATTTCATCTCGGGTGCATTTCGCCGCAGCCGCAGCACGGTCGAGCGTTTGGAAGACCGCATCTTGCTATCGGCAGAGCCATTGGTGCAGTTCAACCGCGTGGACAGCGAACAAGCCCTGGTGGTGGAAAACCTGGCGCACCAGGTCGATCCCCGGCCGATCGACTCGCTGGACATCGCCACCATTTCCAGCATCGCCAGCTTGATCGACTTGACCAAACCACAAGCAGATCAAAGCAGCAAATTCAATTGGACGGGCTCGACCTCGTCGTTGCTCAAACTCAACTCCCAGTTGTCCGCCCTGGTGCTGGACTTGGGCGAAGGCTCCAGCCAGATGAGCCTGAGCAATGACGGCAACGGCATGCTGAGGCTTTCGCGCCTCGATGACCAGGTGCCCAAGCAGGGCGAAAACCCGTACGACTTCGTTTTTGCCAAACCCACCAGCATTTTGGGCATCCGCGGCGAAGGCGGCCTGGACCGCCTGATCATCGACAACGTCGACCTGGGTGCGACCAGTCTGTCGGTCGACGCCGAGTCGATCTCCATCCCAAGCACCAGCACGCTGACTGGACAAAACAATGTGCTGCTGATGGCCCGCGACAGCTTCGCGGGCGACCTCGGCCAGCTCACCGTTGGCGCCGACGATCTGGAACTCAGCGCGAGCATTGATGTGGCCGGCAGCATGCAGGTGGTGGGCAATGTGGTGCTGGCCGCGCAGGTCTCGGTCGAGCTCGAGCAGGAGGTCACGCTGACCGGCTACTACGCGGTCAATGGCAGCACCACCGCGCGGGTGCGTGTGGCCGATGGCGCAAGCATCACCGCGCAGACCCTGGCCTTGAGCGCCATCACCGAGTCGCGCTGGGCACTGGCAGCCAACGACGGCCTGATCGGCGGACGGCTGGCCCTCGATCTGACCCAGACCACCGAGTCGCTGGTCGAAGGCGGCGTGGACATCAGCGTCGCGCCCGAGGCCGACGCCGAAGGCAACCTGGGCGTGGGATTGCTGATCGAGGCGATCGATTGGACCGATGCCTCGGTGGTGCTTGACATGGCCGATGGCAAGATCACCGGTCTGAGCAAGGAAACCAAAGCAGGCCAGGCGCTCGAGGGCTTCGAGCTGGGTTGGACGCAGATCGATGTGGTGCGCAAGACAGTGGCGGGGCTGGGCAGCCAAGAGGACACGGCCAATCCCACGCGCATCAGCAGCGCCGACGGCCTGGTGCACATTGCCGCGGCCAGCCTCGATGGTGCCGGCAACGAAGATGGCGAGAACGCCGGCGTCTACGGCTCGGTGATGTCGTCCCTGGTGGGCTTGCACATCAACAATATTGACCACGATGTGCAGGCCTTCGTGGCCAATTCCGCCCTGGAAGTGGGCGCGCTCAATGTCTATGCGCTCAACGAAACCAGCGCTGTGGCCAATGGCAAGATCGCACGCAACAAGGTCGAAGGCAGCACCGAGGCCTGGATCAAAGGCGCCGACCTGAGCAGCAGCGGAGCGGTTGCGCTGATCGCGCAGGACCTGGCCAGTTTTACCGCCACCAGCGAAGGCTTTTCGGCCGATATCCCCAAGCTCGACACGCTCAAGGTGGGCATCGCCTCGACCACCAACACGGTCAATCGCAAGGTCTCGGCGTACCTGCTCAGCAGCACAGTGAGCGCCAGCGACATGGCGGTGCTGGCCAGCAATGACAGCACCTTGAGCGTCTCGCTTGAATCGATGGCGGTGTTTGACAGCGAGGCCACAGAAGGTGAAGCCCCGGCTGAAGGCGGCGGCTCGGACATGCAAATGGCCTTTGGCGGCACTTTTGCCTGGAACCAGTTCAACGGCCAGGTGCTGGCCTATGTGGAGGACAGCACGCTGGAGACCACCGAGGGCGATCTGGCGGTGCAGGCGGTCAACAGCGCGGCGCTCGAGGCCCAAAGCAAGGCCGGCACTGCCGTCAGCTCCGGCGCCGCCGCAGGCGCGTCGCTCGCCTTCAACGCGGTCGGCTGGGACATGGGCAATATCGCTGCGGCCGGCCTCAACAGCATTTTGGGCACCGACATCGGCGCCACCGCCTCTCCCTTGCTGACCCAGGCTTATGTGCGCGGCAGCGACCTCACGGTGGCCGGCGAGATGAGCGTGAGCGCCGAAAACACCATGGGCATCGAGGCGCTGATCAGCAACGCCGCCGATGTGCTGGGCGGCGGCACCGGCCTGTCGGTGGGCGCGGCCATGATCTTGGCGAGCAACCGGGTGCGCTCAGACACCCGCGCCTTTGTCGACGGTAAGAAGCAGTTGGCCGGTGCCGATCAGGCGCTGCTCGATGTCGGCGGCGGCTTGAGCGTGTCGGCCATTGACGATGCCGGCATCAGCGCCGACGTGTCGATGTCGTCCAATGTGGCGGGTGGCTCAGGCACGACGGTGGCCGCCGGCGGTGTGTTCTCGCTCAACGATGTGCGCTCGCAGGTGGCGGCCGATGCCTGGAGCCTGACGCTGACCACAGGCGCAGACGCCTCGATCACCGCCTCGGCGACTGCGCAGATTTCGGCGACCCTGAGCGGCGAGGTGGTGGCCTCGGCTGAGGAGGGCGCAGCCGATGAAGCCGCGGCCGAGCCAACCGCAGATGCCGGTGCCGATGCAGGATCGGGTGAAGCCGGGGGCAGCGGCGCCATCTCGGTGGCGGCCAACGGCTTGATTGCCACCAACCGCATCCTGATCGATGCCGACGCCTCCTTGCGCGACAGCCTGGTCACCGTGGGTGGCAGTCTGGGCGTGGAGGCGGAAAACACCGCCACCATCGACGCCGAAAACACCGCCAGCACCGAAAGCGCGGGCGTGGCCGCCGGCGTGGTGCTGGCCTTCAACACCATCGGCTGGAAGCCACAGAACATCTTTTCGGCCGCCATCGACACCTTGATCGGCTCCGACGCACTGGGGCAGACCGACAGCGCCCAGTCGAGTGCCGAAATCACCAACACCACGCTCGACGTGGGCGAAGACCTGACGCTGACGGCTGTGACCGTCCCGCAAATCAACGCCTCGATTGAAAACACCGTGCAGTCCAGCGGCGGTGTGGCCGTGGGCCTGACGCTCGCGTCCAACCTGGTCAGTGCCGATGCGCATGTGCTGCTCACGCCCAAGAATGAAGCGGGCGTGATGGAGTTGCCCGATGACACGGTGTTTGCCATTGGCGGCCATGTGCTCATCAAGGCCAGCGACACCTCGGGCATCGTCGCGCGCATTGGCGCAGCCACGGGCAGCGAGGGCCAAGCCGCTGTGGGCGCGCAGCTGGTGCGCAACGATGTGCGCAGCACCGTCAACACCCTGGTGGACAGTGCGGCGATCGAGGCCGAAGGCGATGTGACCTTGCTCGCGCGCGGCTCGGCGAGCATCACCGCCTTGCTGTCGGACCAGGAGCTGCCCGAGCTGAAGGAGCCTGATGCGGCCGACGAGGAGGCGGCTGCTGACGAGGAGGCCGATCCTGAAGCGGCCGCTGGAGATGCGCCAGCCGAGGAAGAGATCGCGGCCGAAGAAGAGCCGACCGCCGAGGAGCTGATTGCCGCGCAAGAAGAGGCAGCGGCCGAAGAAGAGGCTGCAGCGGCCTCGATGGCCTTCAAGGGCCTGATTGCCACCAACCTGGTGCTCTCCGATGTGCGCGCCACGGTGCTGGACAGCGACATCAGCGCGGGTGGTGACTTGATTGCGCGCGCCCGCAACGCGGCGCACATCGAGGCCGAAAACACCGCCAAGGCCGATGCCGACGGTGCGGCCGTGGGCGTGACCCTGGCCTTCAACACCATTGGCTGGAAGGCACAGAACGTGCTGTTCAATGCGCTCGATGCGCTGCTGGGCACCAGCATCGGCGACGAGCAACCGGCGCAGATCCTGGCCACCGTCTCGGGCTCCAACCTGGCCGCGGGCGGCGACCTGTCGGTCGAGGCCGAGGCCCAGGAGCAGATCGCCGCCACCATCGTCAACGAGGCCAATGCCTCAGGCGCGAGCGTGGCCGCCGGCATGGTGTTGGCGAGCAATTTGTTGAGCGCCCGCGCCCGTGCCACGGTGGCCCCAGCGCTGAAGGCAACCGAAAAAGTCAGCCTCAGTGCGGGCGGCAGCATCACCGTCAGCGCGGTTGACGAAGCCGGCGTGGCCGCCGATGTCAGCATGGTCGCCAGCAGCGGCGGCGCGGCGGCCGTTGGTGGCCTGGTGGTGCGCAATGATGTGCGCAGCGATGTGTTTGCCGAGGTCGATCGGGTGCAGGGCGAGGCCGGCGAAGACTTCACCGTGCTCGCGCTCGAGTCGGCCAGCATCGAGGCCACGCTCAGCGGCGAAACCAAGTCCCTCGAGGCAGCGGCTGATCCGGCGGCTGATGCGGGCGACGATGCAGTCGTCGATGCGGGAGCGGATGCAGGTGCTGATCCAGGCGCAGAGGGCGAAGCCGATGCCGATGCGGCCGCAGGCAGTCCGCTGGCCGTCAACGGACTGATCGCCACCAACCTGGTGCTCAGTTCGGCCCAGGCCCGGATCACGCACAGCGAGCTGAGCGTCGATGGCAACCTGGCGGTGCAGGCCGACAACATCTCCACCGTGACGGCCGACAACAGCGCCACGCTCGAATCCGACGGCACAGCCGTCGGCGTGACCCTGGCTTTCAACACCATCGGCTGGAAGCCGCAGAACCTGTTTGCGAATGCGATCGATGCGCTGCTGGGCACCGATGCGCTGGGCCAGGAGCAGCCTGCGGTGGTCAGCGCACTGGTGCTGGCCACCACCTTCACCGTGGGCGGCGATGTGGCGGTGCAGGCCGGCGGGCTGGACGAGGAAGAAGACGCGCCGGTGGGCGCCACCATCAGCGCGACCATCACCAACGAAAGCGTCGCCAACGGCGCCAGTGCCTCGGCCAGCTTTGTGCTGGCCAGCAACAAGATCAGCACCACCAGCCAGGCCTGGGTGGGCCCGCTCACCCCTGCGCAAGCGGCCATTGATGGCGCCACGGCGTCCATCGATATGGCGCTGCTGGTGGGCGGCAACATGGACGTCTTGGCCACCGATGCCGGCACCATTGAAGCCGAGGTGACCATGGCCGCGACCAGCGGCGGCGGCACCGCGGTGGGCGGCGTGGTGGTGATGAACGACCTGCGCGGCGTGGTGCTCGCCAGCGTCGACCGGGTGGACTTGACGGCCGCAGGCGACGTGACGATCGCTGCCTCTGAGGCCTCCAGCCTGAGCTCGATGCTCTCGGGCAGCACTGAAAGCCCGCCCGAAGACCCCGACGCAGCCGACGCCGAAGCCGAAGCCGACGCCGGTGCGGATGCGGGTGGCGCGACAGGTGCAGCGGGTGGCGCTGGGGGGGCGGGAGCCGCCAGCCCCATGGCCATCAACGCCCTGATCGCCAACAACGTGGTGCTCGGCTCCAGCCGGGCCTTGTTGACCAAAAGCTCTGTGCAAGCCGATGGCAGCCTGACGGTGCAGGCCGACAACGTCTCGGAGATCACCGCGGAAAACACCGCCACCATGAGCTCGGGCGGTTCCGCAGTCGGTGCCACCCTGGCCTTCAACACCATGGGCTGGGAATCGCAGAACGTGCTGTTCAAGGCGGTCGATGCGCTGGTGGGCTCGGAGATCGGCGACGAGGATCCATTGGTGGCGCTGGCCAAGATGGAGACCGTCAAGCTCGACATCGGCGGCGACCTCAATGTGCTGGCCAGCATGGCGGCCACGCTGAGCGCCACCACCAGCAACGAGGCCAGCAGCGAGGGTGCGGGTGCCGCGGCCAGCATCGTGGTGACCTCCAACATGGTCAGCACAGATGCGCAAGCTTTTATCCTGCAGCCCGAGGACAGCGAGGACTACGCGCTGAGCGTCGCCGGTGCGGTGACGGTGCAGGCCGACGACGCGCCTTCCATCGTGGCCGACACCGTGGTCACCGCCACCTCCAGCGGCGAGGCCGGCGACGAGGCCGGCGACGGCGACTACCTGGATGTGACTTACCGCAGCGGCGAGGGCGAGGTGGAGCTGGCCTTTGGCGACCAAGTGATGGTCGAAGACGGCCACGAGGCGGGCGGCAACATCGGTCGCATCTACCGCTACATGGGCGCGGGCGAGTCGCTGGATCTGTCGGAGGTGAACTACGAGCACAGCGGCCTGTGGTACGAGCTGTTGCCGCCCAAGGGTTTTGTCGGTGATGTGCTGACCTTCCTCGACTCGGCCATGCCATCCATCGAGCGCGAGATCGTGCTGACCACCATCCCCATGGGCGGCGTCGAGAGCGATGTCGGTTTTAAGTTTGCCGCCGGCTGGGGCGATCTGAGCGTGAGCGACTTCTTGAGCGGCGTCAACGGCGACAAGAAGGGCGGCTTGACCGGCACCGAGCAGGGCATCACCCTGGACACTGGCTCGCTGCTGGGCCGCGCAGGCCCCGAGCTCAGCCTCGAATTGATCTTCCCCAATCCGGAGCTGCCCTACTACAGCTACGAGGAGGTGCTGGGCACGCTCAACCACGGCGGCGAGGCCCACGACTGGGGCGTGCGCGCATCAGTCGGCTGGCCCGATGCCAAGCTGTTTGACCTGATCAACCTGCCCGCGCTGATCGACGGGCGCTTTGAGCCGCTGCTGCCCGAGTTCACCGCCTCGGTATTCTTTGGCGACCTGGAGATCGACTCGCTGACCTTCCTGCCGGCGCAGTTTGTGGTGCAACTGCCCACGGTGCGGGTGACCGTGTTGGGCAAGCCGGTGGAGTTGGTTTACAGCAGCGAGATCGTGATCGATACGCCCGACCACTTGCAGGAATTCGTCGACGAAGATCTCGAGCCCTTGGTGGTCGAGATCCCGATGATGGATCTGGACGCGCTGATGAAGGTGCAGGGCCTTGAAGACCGGGCTGAAGACTACTGGGACGATGCGCTGGTCATCGATGTCAGCAACCCCGAGCTGCCCTACTTCGAAGAAGAGTTCATCTTCACCACGGTGGAGATGGGCGGCCAGGAATGGGATGTGGGCCTGAAGGTCGGCGCGGGTTGGCAAGACACCACCTTGCTCGACATGCTGACCGGCGAGGCCAAGCCGGCGGGCATCAGCGCGCTGGAGACGGGCATCAAGATCCAGGCCGGTGCCACTGAGATACTGGGTTACAACGTGCAAGGCCCCGAGCTCAATTTGGAGCTCATCCTGCCCAACCCCGAGCTGCCTTACTACGAGTACCGCTACGCCCTGGGCCAGGTGCCACTGATTCCGCCAGTTGACGGCGAGACCACGCCCGCCGATGTGGCAGCGGAGCCGGTCATGGTCGACTGGGGCCTGGAGCTGGCGGTCGGTTGGGAAGACACCTTGCTGCTCGACCTGATCGACATGGAGGCCTGGCTGCAGGGCGAATTCGAGCTGCAACTGCCCGAGCTGGATTTGCGCATGTATGTCGAGCTGCCCGAGGAGGGCGCCGAGGCCGGCAGCATCGCGCCCTTCCTGCCCGAGTTCTTTGACGTGGCCCTGCCGTCGTTCAAGCTCACTTTGCTGGGCACCGAGATGGCGCTGGGCTTTGGCACGTCCATCACCTTCAAGACACCTGCTGCCTACGCGGCTTACATCGACACCAACTTGCCCAGGGGCCAAGCCAGCTTGCCGGGCCTGGACCTGGACGTGGGGCTTGATGCGCTGCTCAATGGCACCGAGGTCAGCCTGGCTGAAATGAAGTTCGTGCCCACGGGCAATGAGCTGGTGGTTGATGTGACCGACGTCGATTCGGTTTACGAAGCGCTGCTCGAAGTCATTCAAATCATTCCGGGCAATTACGCGCTGGCCGAGCCCAAGATTCAGGGCCTGGTCTTTGGCATTCCGATCGAGTTTGATGTGCCGATCGACAACTTCTCGAGCGAGTGGCTGGGCTTCACCCTCACCGAATTCAGCCTGGAAGATGTGCTGCCCGAAAGCGTCTACAGCCTGATCGCGCCATTTGTCGATACCGATTCCGACACCGTCGAATTCGAGTTGCCCACGGTGGACTTGGGCGCGGTCGGCCCGGCGATTGGCGACCTGCCGTATTTTGAAGAGTCGGTCGCTATCGATCTGGGCAGTGAAGACGAGCCGCTGGAATTTGGCATCAAGGTGGGCGCTGGCTGGAAGGACACCACCCTGGCCGACATGCTGCTGTCCGACCCGGTGGACGCTGGCATCGTGCCGCTGGATTTGGGTGTGCGCTTTCAGTCACCCGGCATCGCCATCACCGTGCCCATGCTCGACATTGGGCCCTACACCTTGCAGGGCCCGGCGCTGGACATCGAGCTGATCCTGCCCGAGGTCGATCTGCCTTATCTGGAATACCAGCAGGCGCTGGGCAAGCTCAATGTGCAGGCGCAGCAGACGGGCGAGACCCTGCCGGTCACCGAGGTGAACTGGGGCCTGGAGCTGGCCCTGGGCTGGCAGGACATGCAACTGACCGACCTGGTCGACATGGCGGCCTGGCTCGAGGGTGACTTCTCGGTGGCCATGCCCGAGATGGACCTGCGCCTGTATGTGGATCTGCCCGAAGGCGACGACCTGCCCGAGATCAAGGCCTTTTTGCCCCAGTATTTCGACATCGCGCTGCCCAGCTTCAAGGCCACTATTTTGGGCAAGGAACTGGCGATTGGTTTTGGCACCACGGTGCGTTACGAGACGCCTGAGGAATATGCTGACTACATCGATGCCAAGCTGGCCCCCGTCAAGGCCCGCTTGCCCGGCATTGACATCGATGCGGCGATCGATCTGCTGCTGGCCGGCGATGACCTCGATGCCCTGGCGCTCAAAGGCTTGATCGCAACGCCCAGCGATGATGCGATCGAGGTCGACTTGACTGATCTTGAGTCGGTCAACGACGCCTTTGAGACCCTGATCCAGGTCATCCCCGAGCGCTACCGGATTGCCGACCCAAGCTTCAGCGGCAAGATTTTCGGCGTCGCGATTGACTCCAAGATTCCCCTGAGCCAACTCGCGCCCGAACTGGTCGAGTTCAGCCTGTCGGAGATCTTGCCCGAGAGCGTGTACCAGCTGATGGAGCCTTTCATCCGGCCCATGGGCGCGAACGAAGCCCCGGTGCTGATCACCCTGCCCGAGCTCGAGCTGCCCGACATCGGGCCGAGCGTGCCTTTTGTCGAGCAGTTCGTCGACCTGCTCAAGACCATGCCCAGCCAGGTGCGGCTGTTCAACCCCACGGTCTCGGCGGCCTTGCTGGGCATCTCGATCGAGCAGACCCTGCCGCTGACCGAGGTGGCCCAGCTCATCGCCGACGAGCTGGGCATAGAGCTGTTCACCTTCGAGGTCAATGAGGACGACCCGAGCGAGAGCTATATCGAGTTCAGCATCCTGGAGGTGATGGACCAATTGCCCGAGACGCTCCAGGATATTCTGGGCTACCTCATCGATGACGAAGAGCCTGAGGAGGGCGAGGAACCCAAGGAGCCGATGGAGCTGCGCGCCGTCGAGCTGGACCTGGGCGACTTCACGCCGGCGGGCATGCAGCAGTACGTGCCCTACGTCAAGCTGGGCACGGCCCTGCTCAACAAGCTGGGCCTGAAGTTGCCCTTCCTCAACCTGGATCCGCAAAGCAGCGACCCGGTGGCCGAGGCTGAAACGGGTGACGCCGGCAGCGACGAGACCCCGCCAGAGACCGAGGTCGTGGGCGGTGTGACCTGGACCACGGCCGAGGCGGCGCTCAAGCCAGCGGCTGCGGTCAATGAGGTGCAGACCCTGGCGCTGGACATCGATGCCAGCTTGGGGCTGGGCAGCGAGCGCAGCTTCAAGCTCGCGCTGGGTAAGAGCAAGGTCACAGACGCCATCAAGGTGCTGCCCCTGGGCGGCACGGCCGTGGCCGAGCAGCAGCAGATCACGGTGCTGCAGTCCGATGTGAACAAGCGCTTTGCGCTCAAGATCGGTACCTGGACCTCTTCAGAAATCATTTACTCGGGCAACCCCGAGTTCGACGCCAAGAAAATCAGCGACGCATTGGCCACGCATCCCGATATCGCCAGCGCCAAGGTGCGCTACGGCACCGATGCGCAAAGCCGGCGCACCTTCACCATCGACTTCGTCACTGAGGCTGCTGCCTCGCCCAACCTGGCGCAGTTGCAGGTGCTGCCCAGTGCCACGAATGCGGGCAAGCTGGCCTTTGCAAGCAGCACGCTGCGCGATGGCAGCGCCGCGAACAGCGCCGCGAACCAGACCGCGTTGATCCAGACTGCGCTCGACAAGACCTTTGGCGCAGGCCTCATCACCGTGAGCGCTGGCGCCCAGGGCAGCTACCTTTTGAGCATGGCCAGCCGCTATGCCAGCACCAACCTCGATCAGCTGCAAGTCAGCGAGGCAACCCTTGGCGTCAAGGCCAGCACCGCCACCCAGACCGAGGGCAAGGCGGCCACTGGCCCGAGTTACCTCATCGATTTGCAGGCCAAGTCAGATCAGACGCTGTTCGATCTGCGCTTGACCGCATCTGGCGTTGAGTACACCGTGGACGATGTGGCCGTTGGTGTGACGGCCAGCCAGCTCGCGGCCAAGCTCGCCGCGGCCACAGATGCCAAAGGCAAGACCTTGCTTGAAAACGGCATCCAAAAACCCACGGTCAAGCTTGGCAGCGAGTCAGGCCAGTGGCTGGTGGCCTTCGCGGCCGGCACGGCCGAGGTCGAGATTCAGACCAGCTTGAAGAAAGCGCCGGTCCAGGGGGGTGGTACAGGCGCGGGCACAGGCACAGGTACAGGCACAGGTACAGGTACAGGTTCAGGCACAGGTACAGGAACAGGGGCTGGAACGGGAACCGGAACGGGATCCAGCGCTGGTACGGGCACCGATACCGGAACCGAGACCCCGACCGAGCCCGAGCTCGACTGGGTCGATGCCACGCAGATGGTCGCCCGCGTGGAGGGCGTTTCCGAGTTGCAGGTGCTCGATCTGAACGTGGCCCCCGGCACGCTGGGGGCCGATTCGGTGTTCAGCCTGGCGCTGGGCAAGACCAAGATCACCGACCCGATCGCGCTGCTCAGCCTGGGTGAGAAGACCAACGAGCAGCAGGTGCTCAAGATCATCAACACCCAGGCCAATGTCAACAAGCGCTTTGTGCTCAAGTTGGGCGACAAGACCTCGGCGCCGCTGACCTTTGCCAACAGCCCCCTCAAAGACGCCGAGACCATCCGTGCAGCCGTGGCCGGGCTGCTCGGGGTGTCTGCGCCCAAGACCGGCGGCCCGATCAAGGTGACCTGGGACACGTCCAACAACGTCAGCACTTTCACCATCAGTTTCAGCGGCGCGTTGGCGGCGCGCGACATAGCCCAGATCACGGCTGAGCGTGTGCCGGTGGTCGGTGCAAGCTTGCCGCCCAATACCCTCAATTTCAATACCAGCACCCTCAAAGAAGGCAGCGAGGGCCATACCCGCGATGACCAGGTGGCGCTGGTTCAGGCCGCGCTGGACAAGACCTTTGGCGAGGGCCAGATCACGGTGTCGGTGGCCGAAGACGGCAGCTACTTGCTGGCCATGGACGGCCGCTACGCCAATGCCAACGTCGAGCAAATGCGCGTCATCACCGACGCGGCTGCGGCTGCGTTTGCCCAAGGCAAGGTCAGCACGCTGCGCGAGGGCAGTACCGTGGCCGTCAACCAGGGCTACAGCCTCACCTTCACAAAGACCTACGGCGCGCAGCGCTTCCAGCTCTATGTGAGCAGCGACAAGGACTTGCCGGCCACACCTTTCCACTACAACTGGGCTGAGAACCCGGCCAACACCATCCGCGACCTCAAGGCCGAGTATGTGCGGGTGCTCAACTCGCCGGAAGCGGCGCTGGGGATGGTGGTCACCGCCGATGACATCAAGGTCACGCGCGACGCGAGCTACCAGGGCCAGGGCAACCGCTACCAGGTCGAGCTGGTGGGCCAGTTGGCCGGCAAGAGCGTGCCCGGCCTGAGCATGTCCTCGGAAAAGCTGTCCTTCAAGTTTGCCAGCACCCAGGCGGGAGCAAACCGCACCGACGAGACCCAGCGTGTTGACATCGCACACCGGGGCTCGGGCACTTTCACCCTGAGCCTGGCCCACGAAGGCCAGACCTACAGCACCGACGCGCTCGAGCTGGGCGCGAGCGAGCAGCAGGTGCAGGCCGCCCTGAACCGTGCCCTGGGCGATGTGGGCAGCGTCACCGTCACCGCGCCCGCAGAAGGCAGTTACCTGGTCGTCTTCGGCGGCGATTTGGCCGGCAAGAACCTGGCGGCGCTGACCGCCGTCACCACCAGCGACCCAGCCCGTTTCATCCAGACCGAGCAACAGGGCCAGCGCGGCGTGGGGGCCAGCTATGCGATCGACTTGCAAGCGCCCGAGGGCACCACCGAGTTCAATGCGCAGGTCGAGCTGAATGGCGTGGTCTACACCGCTGAAGGGCTGGGCGTCGACCTGACGGCCGCCCAGGTGCGCACGCAGTTGTTGGGCGCTGTGTCTGAAGAGGGTGAGGAGCTCAGTGCCGCAGGCTTGACCCTGATCGTCAAGGCCGGCGAGCAGGCCGGTCAGTGGACCGTCTCCTTTGGCATGACGAGCGAGGGCTTGACCGCCTCAGGCCTGCGCACGGCCCTGATCGCGCCTGATGAAGAAGCACCCGCCGAGCCCGGGGAAGAGGAGCCGGCCAAGCCCGTGAAGGGCGCCATGGCCGTGGGCGGCCTGGTCGTGCGCAACGATGTGCGCGCCGTGGCCCAGGCCTACATCCGCTTTGCCCAGCTCACCGCCGGCTCGGTCAGCGTGGCCGTGTCGGAGGCGGCCAGCATCGAGGCCAGCCTGGAGGCGGTGGCCGAGGCCAGCGGCGGCACGGGCAAAGGCCTGGCCGTGGGCGGCGCGATTGCCACCAACCTCATCCTCAACCAGTCGGCTGCCTTCATCTCGGACAGCAGCATCACCACTGAAGAAGACGGCGTTAGCGTCGAGGGCAGCAACACCGCCAGCATCAGCGCCACCAACAACAGTTCCATCAGCTCGGACGGCACCTCGGTGGGCGTGACGCTGGCCTTCAACACCATAGGCTGGCAGGCGCAAAACGTGCTCTTTGCCGCCATCGACGCCCTGGTGGGCAGCGAGATCGGCGACGAAGAAAAAGCCCAGGTCAAAGCCTACTTGCACAACACCGATGTGGACTCGGCCGGCGCAGTGACTGTCAGTGCCACCAATGAAGCCGAGATCCTGTCCGAGATCAAAAACGAGGTTTCATCCGCTCTGCCCGAGCCGCCCAGCCCGCTCGATTCG
>CAMDJU010000007.1 GCA_945900695.1 Bordetella parapertussis
GTGGGCACACCCATCGACTACGAGGGCGTGGGCACCATGTCCAAGTCCAAGAACAACGGCGTGGACCCGCAAGACTTGATCGAAAAATACGGTGCCGACACCGCACGCCTGTACACCATGTTCACCGCACCACCCGAGGCGACCTTGGAGTGGAACGATTCGGCGGTGGAGGGCAGCTTTCGGTTTTTGCGCCGCGTCTGGAACTTCGCGTTCAAGCACGAAGCCCTTATCAAGGCCGCGACCGCTGGCAACTTGAGCCAAGCCACTGTCCGCAAACAAGCCGCCGATCTGCGCCGCGATGTGCACCTGACGCTCAAGCAAGTCAGCTATGACTACGAGCGCATGCAATACAACACCGTGGTGTCTGGCTGCATGAAGTTGCTCAACGCTTTGGAAGACTTTAAAAGCGATGGCAGCCCAGGTGACCAAGCGGTGCTGTGCGAAGGCACATCGGTGTTGCTGCGCATGCTCTATCCCGCCTGCCCCCACATCAGCGCCCATTTGTGGGTGGCGCTCGGCTTCGCCGCCCGCACGGGCGATTTGCTTGACGCGGCTTGGCCCACCCTGGACGAAACCGCTTTGCTGCGCGACGAGATCGAACTCATGCTGCAAGTCAACGGCAAGCTGCGCGGGTCCATCTCGGTGCCTGCCACGGCCAGCAAAGAAGACATTGAAAAAGCGGCTTTGGCCAACGAAGCCTTCCAAAAACAAGCCCAAGGCGCGGCACCTAAAAAAGTGATCGTGGTGCCGGGGCGTTTGGTCAACGTGGTTCTGTGATGCACAGCAGCCAGCGCCGGGCCTGGTTGCGCGCAGCCTTGGTGCCCCTGCCAGCGCTGGCCTTGGCCTCGTGTGGTTTTGCGCTGAGGTCCACGCAGAAGTTTCCGTTCAAGTCGTTGTACACCGGCCCGATTACGGCTTCGCCGCTGCTCATTGAGCTGTCGCGCCAGGTGGCGGGCACGGGTGGGGTGGAGGTCATCATCGATCAGCGCCAGGTCGAGCGCGCCGACGTCATCTTTGAGTTGCTGCAAGAGCAGCGAGAGAGGGTGGTGGCTGGGCGCACCTCGTCGGGCTCGGTGCGCGAGTTTTTGTTGCGCACGAACTTGCGCTTTCGCTTGCGCACCCGCGAGGGAAAAGAGCTGATCCCCGAGACCTTGCTGGTGGCCACCACCGACATCAGCTATAACGAAACCCTGGCCTTGTCCAAAGACCAGGAGGAGCAAATGCTCTACCGCAACATGGGCAACGATTTGGTGGGCCAAATTGTGCGCCGCATGGCCGCTTTGACCAGCCTCTGAGCGACGCCCATGCAAGTGTCTGCGACCCAACTCGGCGCCCATTTGGAAAAAGGTTTGCGCAGCCTGTATGTGCTGCACGGAGACGAGCCCTTGTTGGTGCAAGAGGCGGCCGACGCCATTCGCGCCAGTGCCCGCAGCCAAGGTTTCACCGAGCGCACGGTGTTCACCGTCGCTGGGGCGCATTTTGATTGGGCCGAGGTGCTCGCCAGCGGGGCATCGATGGGTTTGTTTGGCGACCGCCAATTGGTCGAGGTGCGCATTCCCTCGGGCAAGCCTGGCAAAGAGGGCAGTGTCGCTTTGCAACAACTGGCCGAGCGTGCTGCCCACAGCCCGGATGTGCTCACCCTGGTCAGCCTGCCCCGCCTGGACAAAGCCACCAAAAGCAGCGCCTGGTTTGAGGCCTTGGAAGGTGCAGGCGTGGGCATTGCATTTGAGACGGTGGAGCGCGCCGCCTTGCCCACCTGGATCGCCCAGCGTTTGGCCGCCCAGGGCCAGCGGGTGGAGCCGGGCGAATCCGGCCAGCACTGCTTGCATTTTTTTGCCGACAAGGTCGAGGGCAATTTGTTGGCCGCTCACCAAGAAATCCAAAAGCTCGCCTTGCTCTATCCCGAGGGTGAGCTGACGCAAGCGCAGGTCGAAAGCGCGGTGTTGGATGTGGCGCGTTTCAATGTATTCAAACTCACCGAGGCGGCCTTGGCCGGCCAAACCGCGCGTGTGCAGCGCATGCTCGAGGGCTTGCAAGCCGAGGGCGTGGCCGCCGTGCTGGTGCAGCACACCTTGGCCGAAGACATCCGCAACCTCAAACGCGTCAAAGACGCGGTGCTGGCCGGGCGCCCTTTGCCCATGGTGTTGCGCGAGCAGCGCATTTGGGGCGTCAAAGAGCGCTTGTTCGAGCGCATCGTCCCAGGCCTGAGCGCCACCACGGTGGACCGCTTGCTGTGGGCCGCGCACCAAGTGGATGGCATTGTCAAAGGCCTGCGCCCCCCCGCTTGGCCGCACGACCCCTGGCAGGCCTTGCAGCGCCTGGCCATGATGCTCACCCGCCAGTGTCGCCCACGTTGAGCTGCTTATTCCCCTGGGCGATACACTGAACTGCGCAGTTTTGCTGCGCCTAGAAAGGACAAGATGAACGGTGCCGAGAGTTTGGTGCGCAGCCTGCTGGCCAGTGGGGTGGACACGTGTTTTGCGAATCCTGGGACTTCAGAGATGCACTTTGTGGCGGCCTTGGACAAGGTGGCGGGCATGCGTTGCGTGCTGGGCATGGCTGAAACCGTGGTCACGGGCTGTGCCGACGGCTACGCCCGCATGGCTGGCAGACCCGCGGCCACATTGCTTCACTGTGGGCCCGGTTTTGCCAACGGCATTGCCAACATCCACAACGCGCGGCGCGCCAACACGCCCATGGTCAACCTGATTGGTGACCATGCTGTTTACCACCGCCCGTTTGACTCCCCCCTCACCGCCGACACCGAAGGGCTGGCGCGGGCCTCATCGCATTGGGTGCGCACCAGTGCCTCCAGCGCCCAGGTCGGTGCCGATGGCGCACAAGCGGTGCAAGCCGCGCGCAGTGCACCGGGCCATATTGCCAGCCTGATCTTGCCCGCCGACACCGCCTGGGGCGACGGCGGTGTGGTGGCCGCCGCTTTGCCCGTGCCCATGCGCGACGCGGTGGCCCCCGAGGTGCTCACCCACCTGGTGCAATTGCTGCGTCGGCGCGAGCCCACGGTGATGGTGCTCTCGGGCCAAGCTTTGAGCGAGGCCGGGCAACAAGCGGCGCACCGCATCGCTGTGGCCACGGGTGTGAGTTTGCGAGCTTCAGCGCAAGTCGCACGCATGCCGCGTGGGCGCGGGCGCGTGCCCATCGACCGCATTCCCTACGCCATCGAAGGGGCGCTCAAATCTTTGGCCGGGCATCAGCATGTGGTGCTGGTGGGCGCCAAACCCCCCACCGCGTTTTTTGGCTATCCCGGCAAGCCCAGCCTGATGGCCCCGCCCGAGGCCCAAATGCATGTGCTGGCCCGCCCCGACCAAGACGCGGTGGCCGCGCTCGAATGGCTGGCCGATGCCTTGGGTGCACCGGCGTGGACCGGCGCGCCCGACACCGGCCCCAGGCCCACAGCGCAGCGCGGCGCCTTCAACCCCGACGCCTTTGCCCTCACCTTGGCTGCGCTATTGCCCGACAACGCCATCGTGGTCGAAGACGCGGTCACCTCGGGACGCAGCCTTTTTGGGCACACCTTTGGTGCCGCTGCCAACGATTGGCTGCAAATCACCGGTGGGGCGATAGGCCACGGCTTTCCCTGCGCCACCGGTGCGGCGGTGGCCTGCCCCGAGCGCAAAACCGTGTGCTTACAGTCCGATGGCGGCGGCATGTACGCTTTGCAATCGCTGTGGACCCAAGCGCGCGAGCGGCTCAATGTGGTCAATGTGGTGTTTGCCAACCGCGTGTACAAAATTTTGCAAGGCGAGTTGCTGGCCGTGGGCGCCCAGCCTGGCCCGGCGTCCAACGAGCTGTTTGACTTGGCTCGCCCCGAACTCAACTGGGTTCAATTGGCCAATGGCATGGGGGTGGAGGCGGTGCGGGTGCAAACCCTGGAGGGCTTTGCCGACGCCTTTGCCGCCGCCTGCGCCCGTCCCGGGCCGTTCTTGATTGAGTTTCAGATTTGAAATTTGCGACACTTGGGTTTTGACGTTCTTCACAAGGGCATATTTATGAAAAATTCTTTGCAACGCTGGCTGTGGGCCACCTTGGCTGCATTCACTTTGGCGGGCACGGTGGGCGCGCAACCTTTCCCCAACAAGCCGGTCAAGATCATCGTCACCTTTCCGCCCGGCGGCACGCCCGACATTTATGGCCGGGTGCTGGCGCAAGAGCTGGGCACGCTGTGGAAGCAGTCGGTGGTGGTGGAGAACAAAACCGGCGCCAGCGGCACCATCGGCACCGACTTTGTCGCCAAGGCCGCGCCCGATGGCTACACCTTGTTGTTTGCGGCCGATGCGTCCATCACCATCGCGCCCAATCTGTACACCAACATCCCGTACAACCCGATTCGCGATTTGAGCCCGATTGCCAACGTGGCCACCGGCCCGTTTGTGATGCTGGCCTTCCCTGGCTTTCCCGCCAACGATGTGAAAGAGCTGATTGCCTTGGCCAAAAAGCAGCCTGGCAAAATCAGCTACGCTTCCAGCGGCCCGGGCGGTCAGCAGCATTTGTCGGGTGAAATGCTCAAGAGCATGGCCGCCGTGGACATTGCGCACATCCCCTACAAAGGCTTTGGACAAGGCGTCAACGACGTGATGGCCGGCCATGTGCCCCTGATCTTTGGCGGCATCACCGCCTCCATCCAACTCACCCAAGGCGGCAAGCTCAAGGCCTTGGGCGTGACCAGCGCCAAGCGCGCCAAAGCCCTGCCCAATGTGCCTGCCATTGCCGAGGTGTTGCCCGGCTTCAAGATCGAAGCCTGGTACGGCCTGATGGGTCCCAAAGGCATGCCCGCCGACCTGGTGAAAAAAATCAACGCCGATGTGCTCGCCATTTTGAAGCGCCCCGACTTTCAGGCCAAGCTCAGCGCCGACGCCATTGAGCCCGTGGGCGGGAGCCCCGAAGACTTTGCGGCGCAAATTGCCACAGATTTGAAAGATTGGGCGCAGTTGCTCAAGTCCATCAACCTCAAAATGGATTGAACGCACAGGGGCCTTGGTAGCCCTTGGCAACACGCATCAACCCTTTTCACCCTTCAGCGCCCCTCTGCCAAAATCAAGCCATGAACGCCGCCACCACCATCCCCGAACTCATGCGCACCCTCGGTCTGCAAGCGCGTTGCGCGGCGGTGGGCATGGCGCGGGCCACGGCGGCGCAAAAAGCCCATGCCTTGCGTGTGCTGGCGCGGCTGCTGCGCGAACACACCGGCGCTTTGCAAACCGACAACGCCAAAGACCTGTCCCGAGCCCTTGCTGCGGGTTTGGCCGAGCCCATGGTCGATCGCCTCAAGCTTTCGCCTAAAACTCTGGAAACCTGCGCTGTGGGCTGCGAGCAATTGGCAGCCATGCCCGACATCATTGGCAGCATCAGCGGCATGAGCCAGCAGCCCAGCGGCATACGCGTGGGTCAAATGCGTGTGCCGATTGGCGTGTTTGGCATGATTTACGAGAGCCGCCCCAACGTCACCATCGAAGCCGCGTCACTCGCTATTAAAAGCGGCAACGCCTGCATCTTGCGCGGCGGCTCCGAGGCCATCGACTCCAACAAAGCGCTGGCCGCGCTGGTGCAACAGGCTTTGGTTGAAGCGGGGCTGCCCATCGATGCGGTGCAACTCGTGCCCACCACCGACCGCGCGGCCGTGGGTGAACTCATCACCATGCCCGCCTATGTGGACGTGGTCATTCCGCGCGGCGGCAAGGGTTTGATCGAGCGCATCAGCCAAGACGCCAAGGTGCCGGTCATCAAGCATTTGGATGGCAACTGCCACAGCTATGTGGACGACCCCTGTGATTTGGACATGGCGCTGACCGTCGTTGACAACGCCAAAACCCAAAAATACAGCCCTTGCAACGCGACAGAGAGCCTGCTGGTGGCACGCGGCGTGGCGGCCGCGTTTTTGCCGCGCATTGGTCAGGTGTTTACGGATAAAGGCGTGGAGATGCGTTGCTGCCCCGAGGCTAAAGCCTTGTTACTAGGCGTCAAAGGCGCTGTGCTCAAAGACGCCACCGAGCAAGATTGGTTCGAGGAATATTTGGCACCCATCATCAGCATCAAGGTGGTGGACGGCTTGGACGCAGCCATCGCCCACATCAACCACTACAGCAGCCACCACACCGACGCCATCCTGACGCTGAACCATGTGCACAGCCAGCGCTTCTTGCGCGAGGTCGACTCGGCCAGCGTCATGGTCAACGCCAGCACCCGTTTTGCCGATGGTTTTGAGTACGGCTTGGGCGCCGAGATCGGTATCTCCACCGACAAATTTCACGCCCGTGGGCCGGTGGGTATTGAGGGCCTCACCTCGCTGAAGTATGTGGTGCTGGGGGCGGGGGAAGTGCGCGGTTGATGTTCAAGGGGTTTCCTACTTGTAGTCTCGCCCTTCTTTGCGTCCATATTGCAAATAATGCTTGGCTCCGTCAACCCTTGCATTGATGAGGTCTGCGTATTTGTAGACATACCGCTGCGCATTAAAGTCCCTTGGCAATAATTGGGGTGCCAGCAATTCCATCTCTGCCTCTTTCAGTCTTGAAGCATGCTCACACCACAGGGTGACGGGATGGGCCTGCCCCACAAGTTGTCCAATTGAGAAACTTCCGGGCAAATTGATTTCAGCCAAGTGGTCATGGTGGTACTGACCTAGAAAGAAGCCAAACTTGCTAGAGCTCACAGGGACCAGGCCGTCAGAATCCTCTCCACCCGTTCTAGCGGCAATGACCACTGCACTTCCGTACATCGCAGCTGCGTAAGGGCTAAGACTGATGAAGGGCGTATTGCCTGTCCATGAGTAAAACAGCATCGGGTGTTTTTTCCCATCTTTTGCGACAAAACTCAGCGGACTCGTTAAGCTCAGGCCTCTTTGCGGATTTCCTTTTTCATCCACGCCAAGACCGGCAGGATAAAGCGCATTGAAATCCCTGGCACCTTGCGTGCTGAGCGACTTGGCAGCTTCTCGACCGTCATTTCCCAAAAATACACCTGGGTCAAATTGACCTTGGTTAATCTTGCTAAAAAACTCTGCGATCGACATGCCCCCTACTGGGACCGTCGTCCAAGGGCCAGCACCTTCTGGAAAAACGTCAAGCATAAAGTCCGCAAACTCAGTGCCCCAGTTGACCCCACCCACGCTGGTCACTGAGGCCACCCATTCGGGTTGTTTCGCTGCGGCATACCTTGAGGTAGGCGAGCCCTGAGAATGCCCCATCAAATGAAACTTATCAATGTTGTTGGAGGTCCTCCAGGCGGCCAACTGCTTGAGCAACTCTTCGCCCCTTGTTTCGTTACTGGCGAATGGCGAGACTTTTGCCACATAAACCTTGGCTCCGCCAGCTTCTAAATGGCGTTTTATTCCGGCCATATGCTCGAACAAGGCAGGACCTCCCCAGCCTCCATAGCCGTGAACCAACACAATGGGAAATAGGGTGTCTCTGGGGTGGTGTGGGCAGATTTGAAGGGGGCCTCTTGGGGCTTTGACTTGCGAGCGCTTGGCGTATCCGTTGTCGCGACGGCAAAAAGCCCCATCGTTGGTGTAGCCAGCTTTACAGTTTTCCCAACAAACTGGCCCGTTTCCAGAAAATCCAGAGTTGCATTTTGGATAGCAAAGTGCCCCATTTCGTTCTTCACCCGGTCGACAGGCAGAAAGAACATCACCCGCACCTCGCCCATAAGAGCCTCTGGCGACTGTCCAACCCCAATCAACAATTCCGTAAATCGGGATGAACCACACCCTTGCGACAACGCCCCACTTGGGCCAGCGTGTACAAAACAAGCCAAAGTCGGTATCTGTGCCTGGGGGGCAACTGGTTTTCCAGCAAACGGGCCCTACAGCTGTATGTCCTGGAGCGCATCGGGGATAACACAACAGCCCCCACTGCTCTTGGTCAGACCGACAAACAAGGATTTTCCCCGCCCCCCTGCCATAGGTCTCTTTTGCCTTGATATGCAAATTAGAGCAAAAGGCACCGATATCGGTAAAACCGGGCTTACAGTTTTCCCAACAAACACCCCAAAGTGTCTTTTCGTACATGCCAGAGGGACATTTGTCATAGCAAAGTAGCCCAGCCTGATCCTGAAATTGACCCGCAGGGCAGTTGCCATATTTCAAGGGAGGTTCTGGATCTTGAATGCGGGCACTTGCTTGGCCCATAGAAAGAGCCCAAAGAAAGCCCACAACCAGCAGAAAATGAACAACCAGTCCCAAGCTGCACTTGCTTAAGAAATTGAGCTTATCAAATTCGGATTGTTTTTTGAAGGATCTATTCATATCCAAGATTGGCCCCTGCTTTGAAAATTACCGAGTTACTGTGCAGATTTATTATTATTTTTTAATTACATTATTCAATGTTATTAATACTTAAGTATTTTCCTGGTGTGGGTTTGGACAGTGCTTGGATGGGGGCCAAAAAAGATCTCATGTTGAAGCTGTCAGAATCACCCCCACCTACACACTTCACTCTTACAAACGACCCCATGGTTCCTCACCTCATCACTGCGCTCACCGGCCCCATCAACGAGCTCGAGCAGCGCATCCTCGACTCCATGCCCGCCATTGAGCGCTGGTTTCGCCTGGAGTGGATGGAGCACACACCGCCGTTTTACACATCGGTGGACGTGCGCAATGCGGGCTTCAAGCTGGCCCCGGTGGACACCAACCTCTACCCCGGCGGCTGGAACAACCTCACCAACGAAATGCTGCCGCTGGCGGTGCAAGCCGCGATGGCGGCCATTGAGAAAATTTGCCCCGAAGCGCGCAACCTGTTGCTGATCCCCGAAAACCACACCCGCAACACCTTTTATTTGAGCAATGTGGCTCAGTTGGCGCGCATCTTCAACATGGCGGGCCTGAATGTGCGCATCGGCTCGATCAACCCCGACATCAAAGAGAACACCACCATCGAGTTGCCCAATGGCGATGTGGTGACCTTGGAGCCGGTGATCCGCAACAAAACCCGCTTGGGGCTGAAAGACTTCGACCCCTGCACCATCTTGCTCAACAACGACTTGAGCGCAGGCATCCCCGGCATTTTGGAAGACCTGCACGAGCAGTTTTTGTTGCCCCCGCTGCATGCGGGTTGGTGTGTGCGGCGCAAAAGCCAGCACTTTGCGTGCTACGAAGAGGTGTCCAAGCGCTTTGGCAAGTTGCTGGGCATCGACCCGTGGCTGATCAACCCGATGTTCAGCCAGTGTGGCGAGGTCGATTTCAACGAAAGCGCGGGCATGGAGTCTTTGCGCAGCCATGTGGACACCTTGCTGACCAAAACCCGGCGCAAGTACAAAGAGTACGGCATCAACGAAAAGCCGTTTGTGGTGGTCAAGGCCGACAACGGCACCTATGGCATGGGCATCATGACGGTGCGCGATGTCAAAGACTTGGAAGTCTTGAACCGCAAAACCCGCAACAAAATGAGCGTCATCAAAGACGGGCAAGAAGTGAGCGAGGTCATCATCCAAGAGGGTGTGCTGACCAACGAGCGCATCAACGACGCGGTGGCAGAGCCGGTGGTCTACATGATGGACCGGTATGTGGTGGGCGGCTTTTACCGTGTACATGCCGAGCGTGGCGTGGACGAAAACCTTAACGCCCCAGGATCGAGCTTTGTGCCTTTGGCCTTTGAGCAAAGCGCCCACACGCCCCAACCCGGCGTCAAGGCCGGGGCCAGCGTGCCCAACCGCTTTTACATGTACGGCGTGATTGGCCGTTTGGCCATGTTGGCGGCCAGCTATGAGCTGGAATCGACCGATCCAGATGCCGAAATTTACGACTAATGGCGTAGGGCGCGCTATTTAGAGTCGCTGGCCTGTAAAAAAAGGGTTTCCAAAGCCCCATTAGCTCGCATAATGCCGACCTTGCCCGGCTTCGTGCGAATTTCATGCAACATCAAAAATCTTCTCTGGCCGCCCTCACTTTGGGGGCCATCGGTGTGGTCTACGGCGACATCGGCACCAGTGTCTTGTATGCGGTCAAAGAGGTGTTTGCCTCGGGTCACGTCGAATTCACCCCCGATAACATTTATGGCATTTTGTCCATCTTCTTTTGGACCTTGACGGTCATCGTCTCGCTCAAATATGTGAGTTTGGTGCTGCGCGCTGACAACAATGGCGAGGGCGGATTGGTGGCCATGTTGGCGCTGGCTTCGCAGTCGGTCAAAGACCAACCCAAGTTGCGCCGGGTGCTGTTGGTGGTGGGTCTTTTTGGCACCGGTTTGTTTTATGGTGACGGGGTGATCACCCCGGCCATTTCGGTGTTGTCGGCGGTGGAGGGTTTGGAAGTGATTTCTCCAGGGCTCTCAAAATATGTGGTGCCCTTGACCCTGGTGATTTTGTTTTGTCTCTTTGCGGTGCAAAAGCATGGCACCAGTGGCATTGGCAAATTGTTTGGCCCCATCACCGTGGTGTGGTTCATCACGATCGCGTTGCTGGGCGTCTATCACATCGCCACCGAACCGATGATTTTGTGGGCCATCAGCCCGCACCACGCCATCCGCTTCATGTGGAACGCCCCGGGCACCACTTTCATCATTTTGGGCGCAGTTGTGTTGTGCGTGACCGGTGCCGAGGCGTTGTACGCCGACATGGGTCACTTTGGCAAACAACCCATCCGCATCGCTTGGTTTGCGGTGGTCATGCCCGCGCTCACCCTGAACTACTTTGGCCAAGGTGCCTTGCTGCTCAACGACCCCGGCGCCGTGAAAAACCCTTTCTACAACATGGCGCCCGATTGGATGCTGTTGCCCTTGGTCATCTTGGCGACGGCGGCCACGGTGATTGCGTCTCAGGCCTTGATCTCGGGTGCATTCAGCGTGACCAAGCAGGTCATTCAACTGGGCTTTTTGCCCCGCTTGCAGGTGCTGCACACCAGTGTGCGCGAAACCGGGCAAATCTACATTCCCTTTGTGAACTGGGGTTTGTTTGTGGCCATCGTCTTGGCGGTGGCGCTGTTCAAGTCATCTAGCAATTTGGCGGCGGCCTACGGCATCGCCGTGTGCACGGATATGCTGATCACCACGGTGCTGACGTTTTTTGTCATTCGCTACAGCTGGAAGTACCCGCTGTGGCTGTGCGTGGCCGCGACCAGCTTTTTCTTTGTGGTGGACTTGGCGTTTTGGGCCTCCAATTTGCTGAAGTTTTTCGAGGGCGGCTGGTTCCCGTTGGCGATTGGCGGGCTTATTTTGTTGCTGATGCTGACCTGGCGCGATGGCCGCGAGTTGCTCAGCAACAAATTGCGCGACGACGCCATTGATTTGCGCTCGTTTTTAGACTCAGTGTTCACCGCACCCCCCACGCGGGTGTCGGGCACGGCGGTGTTTTTGACCGCTGACCCGGGCGTGGTGCCCAATGCTTTGTTGCACAACCTCAAGCACAACAAGGTTCTGCATGCGCAAAACCTGTTTGTCACCGTGCGCAACCACGAGGTGCCCTGGATTGGGCTGGACAAGCGCATCGAGTCCGAGTCGCTGGGCCACGACTGCTGGCAAGTGACCATCCATTACGGATTTAAAAATGACCCCGATGTGCCCTTGGCTCTGAGCTTGATGCACGGGCGCGGGTGCGACCTGGAGCCGATGAACACCAGCTACTTTTTGTCGCGCGACAGCATCGTCCCCACGGTGCACGGTGAGATGTCGCAGTGGCGCGAAAAGTTGTTTGCGCAAATGCACCTCAACGCCAGCGCCGCGGCCGGCTTCTTGAAGTTGCCCAGCAACTCGGTGGTGGAGCTGGGCAGCAAAATCGAAATTTGAGCGCACTGCGCCCAAACCGCTTTCACTGCTAAGCTTGCTCGCCATGGACATCCTATTTGTTGCCGACCCGCTGGCGTCTTTCAAAATTTATAAAGACAGCACCTTTGTGATGATGCGCGAGGCCCAGCGCCGGGGCCACGCCATCTGGGCCTGTGAAACCCAAGACCTGTCTTGGCGCAGTGGCGGTGAGGTGCAAGCGCCGATGCAGCACATCGTGCTGCAAGAGGGCGCCGACCCGTGGTTTAGGGTGCAAGACAAAGCCGCTCGGCCCCTGCACAGCCTGGGCGCGGTGGTGATGCGCAAAGACCCACCCTTTGACAGCGAATTTTTTTATGCCACCCACTTGCTCGAGCGCGCCGAGGTGGAGGGGGCTCGGGTGTTCAACAAACCGGCGGCATTGCGCGACCACCCAGAAAAACTGGCCCTGATGGAGTTCGCCCAGTACGCCAGCCCCACGTTGGTCACGCGCAGCGCACAAGACGTGCGCGACTTTCATGCCCAGCACCAAGACATCATTTTGAAGCCGCTGGACGGCATGGGCGGCATGGGCATTTTTCGGGTGCGCGCCGATGGTCTGAACCTGGGGGCCATCATCGAAACCCTCAATCGCGATGGGGCCCAAAGCCTGATGGTGCAAAAGTACATCCCCGCCATCGCCCAAGGTGACAAACGGGTGCTGGTGATCGGCGGCAAGGCCGTGCCGTTTGCTCTGGCGCGCATTCCCCAAGGCGGTGAGGTGCGCGGCAATTTGGCCGCCGGTGGCAAGGGCGTGGCCCAAGCCTTGAGCGAACGCGACCAGGCCATTGCTGCTGACCTTGGCCCCCTGCTGGCCCAACGCGGCCTGCTGCTGGTGGGCTTGGATGTGATTGGGGACTGCCTCACCGAGGTCAATGTGACCAGCCCCACTTGCTTTCGCGAAATCATGGACCAAACTGGTTTTGATGTGGCTGCCATGTTCATCGACGCCTTGGAGCAAGCCCTGGCCTGATCGCCCTGGCCTGTGCTTGCGTTGGTTGCCATGCATTAAAGCCGGCGCCAATAAGTCTCTCAACGCAAGCAGGTGCTCACCCCAAGAGAGCGGTGTGGCCTGGTTAGAATCCAACGTCCCCCTTATCCAAGGGATCGCGCGGCCAGTGTGAGCGTGCACAATCTGCTCACTGTTTGCGCCATGCTGATACATCCCGAATTCCCACCTACCCTGGAAGCTGCACATGCCCGCTTGGCGGCCGTGCAAGTGCACGACTATGCGCGCACCCGCCAATCGCTCCATGGTGCTGTGACCCAACTCTCGCCCTACATCACCCACGGTTACCTCAGCGTGCCCGAGGTGGCGCGAACCATGGTGGCGCGGTTTCGCATTGGTGTGCAGCACCGATTGATCCATGAGTTGGGCTGGCGTGAATATGCCCAGCACCTGTACGCCCATTTGGGCGAGGGTTTGGGCCAGCAGGCCTTGCACACGGGCCCCTTGCTGGAGAGCGACTTCAAACCCGAGTTGCCGCTGGATGTGCGCCATGCCGCCACCGGTATTGCCGCCATCGATTTGGCGGTGAGCATGTTGTACAGCTGCGGGTATGTGCACCACCAAGCGCGCTTATGGTTGTCCAGTTACATCGTGCATGTGCGCAAAGTTGATTGGCGGGTGGGCGCGCAGTGGATGCAAGGCCATTTGCTCGATGGCGATGTGGCCAGCAATTGGCTCAATTGGCAACGCGTGGCCGGTTTGGCCGGTGACCCGCCGTGGGTGTTCAACGCCGAAACCGTGGCCCGCCATGCCCCATCAGACTGGCACAGCCGTGGCTCCATGATCGACAAGCCCATGGAGATGATGGAAATCATGGCGTACAACGCGGCCTCGTTCACCATTTCTGACGAACTCAAACGCATTCCTTGGGCCATGGACGAGCCAGAGCTTTTGCACCGCCCCCCTGCCTTGCTCGACTGGCACAGCCCCGACCCGCAGGCCTGGGCGGGGCGCGATGTGTGGCTGGTTCATCCTTGGTCTTTGGCTGCCCTGCCCAGCGATTTGCCCAGCGGTGTGGTGGCCGTGGGCTTGTGGTGCGAGGAGTGGATGCAAGCCATGCCCTGGAGCTTCAAGCGCTGGATGTTTGTGGCCCAGCGCATGGGCGCATTGGCGCCGGTGTGTGCCTTTGGCTTGGCAGCCGATTGGCAGACCGCCTTGTCCCAAGCCAGCAGCGTGGCTTGCTGGGACCACCCGCGACTGCCCGCATGGACGGGGCTGGCCGTGCAGCGCCGATCAGTGCCGCGTTTGTTCAAAAATTTGGACGAGCCTTGCTTGTCGTTCACCGCTTGGTGGCAGCAGGTGTCACGTGGCGTGCGCCACTTCCGTCATTTGGCGGCTTGATCGGGCTCGCCCGCTGTGGGCGCGGGGCGCACAGCGGTCACAAAATGCTCGGTGTCGCCAAAACAACTGGGCAGGCCTTTGTGCTGCGCGTATTCGAGCACCACCTTTTGGCCAATGTGGGCGTTGATCTGGTCCACCACGGCCGCGTCGCGCACGGTGAAAGCAAATTTTTCTGGCACCGACGGGACAGCGGCCAAGGCGCGCACTTGCTCGCCCTCCCAGGTTTTGCAGACCCAGCCTTTGTGTGAAATTTTTTGCACGTAGCCCACGCTCTCCCCGCGCGAATACGCATAGTGATAGGCGGCGAAAAAATACGCCACCACCAACACCAAGGCCGCCACGCCCACCCACAGCAAGCTGCGCACCAGTCTCAACACCCAGCGGCGCAGGGTTTGGGTGGCGGTGTCCAAGGTTTGATGCATGGGGTCATGGTAGCGCACGGCTGTGACGGATCTGTGCAAGGGTGTGATGAAATCGGGCGTGGGCACATTGCGAGGCAGCGTGCCACCATGACTGAGGCAGGGAATGAAAAAAATTGCGGTGTTTGTGTTGGCGGTGGCTTTGGGTGGGGTGCTGCTCGCGCTGGGTCTGTGGCGCTACAGCTTGCCCCAGCGCGACGGGACCTTGCCCTTGACAGGTTTGAGTGCTGCCGTTCAGGTGCATTACGACGAATTTGGCGTGCCCCATTTGCAGGCGCAAAACGATGCGGATTTGTACCGCGCATTGGGTTTTGTCCATGCGCAAGACCGCTTGTTCCAAATGGAGATGATGCGCCGCTTGGCCAAAGGCGAGTTGGCCGCCGTCTTGGGACCCAAATTGTTGGACACCGATCGGGTCTTTCGCACCCTGGGCCTGCGCCACCATGCCGAGCAAGTCGCTGCGCGCTTTGACACCCAGAGCGAAGCCGGGCAAGCCATGCTGGCTTATTTGGACGGGGTGAACCAGTTTCAAAGCAGCCGGCCGTTGCCACTGGAGTTTCACCTTTTGCGCATCCAACCACAGCCGTTCACCCTGGCCGACACCTTCAGCGTGGCCGCTTACATGGCCTACAGTTTTGCAGCGGGGTTGCGCACCGAACCGGTGTTGACCCACATCCACAACGAACTCGGCGCCACCTACGGCGCCTTGTTTGACCGGCCTTGGCAAGCTGATGGCGTGTGGCGTCAACCCGCCCCGGCCCCGGTGTCGGCGCCACCGGTGGCGCTGGCCCAAACCACAGCGCCGCTGGTGCAGGGTTCGGCGGCAGCGCCCCTGCACCCCAACGCGTTGAGCGATGCCCGGCAATGGGTGCGCTGGTCGCATGCGGCCATGGATGTGACGGGCATGCCGGTGCTCGAGGGCAGCAACGCTTGGGCGGTATCGGGCCAGCGCACGGCCAGCGGGCGGCCCTTGTTGGCGGGAGACCCGCACATCGCCTACTCGGTGCCTGCTGTGTGGTACGAGGCCCATCTGAGCAGCCCGGGCTTTGAGTTGTATGGCCACTTTTTGGCGCTCAACCCCATGGCCTTGCTGGGGCACAACCGAGATTTTGGTTGGAACCTGACCATGTTTCAAAACGACGACACCGATTTGGTGGCGCTCACGGTGGACCCCCAAAACCCCGACCGCATCTGGCACCAAGGTGCCTGGGTGGACTTGGTCGTGCGCGAAGAAACCATCGCCGTCAAAGGCGCGGAAAGCGTGGTGATGCAAGTGCGCAGTTCGCCCCACGGGCCGGTCATCAACGATGCCTTGCCTTCGCCATCGGCGGGCCAACCCTTGGCCTTGTGGTGGACGCCCTACCACACTGAAAACCCCATCGTCGAAGCTTTTTACCAACTCAACCGCGCCAACACCTTGGACAAAGCGCGCCAAGCGGCCAGCTTGGTCCACGCGCCAGGTTTGAACGTGGTGTGGGCCAATGCGCAAGGCGACATCGGCTGGTGGGCAGCGGCCCGATTGGTCATTCGCCCCGACGGGGTGGACCCATCGCGCATCTTGGATGACGCCCGAGGCGAAGCGGTCAAACTGGGTTTTTTGCCGTTTGAGCGCAACCCCCAAGAGGAAAACCCGACGCGTGGCTTCATCGTGTCGGCCAACCACCAGCCCGCAGGGGCCACCGTGGTCGCGGGTTATTACAACCCCGGTGACCGGGCGCGACGCTTGTACCAACAACTCGGTCAAGACACGGAGCGCTGGGATACCAGCAACACCCAGGCACTGCAGCTGGATGGCAAGACAGATTACTTTGTGCGCAGTTGGCGACCCATGGCGGACGACTTGCGTGCCGCCGCCGCCAACGATGAGGAGCGCATGTGGGTCGAGTTGCTGCTGGCTTGGGATGGCCAGCACGGGGCCGACAAAATTGCCCCGACCTTGTCCAACCAATTGGCCTTTGATGTGTTGCAACAAGCCATGGCCGATGAGTTGGGGCCAGAGTGGATGGGCTTGTTGTTGCGCACCCGCATGGCCGACCAAGCCTTGCCCCGTTTGGCCGCCCATGCACAGTCACCTTGGTGGGATCGGCGCGACACCCCAGGCGTGGAAACCCGTGCCCAGGTGGTGGCCGATGCCTGGCGCGCCACCGTGACGCATTTGCAAAACACCCTGGGGCCCGTGGTGCAAAACTGGGCATGGGGCCAAGTGCACACCTTGACCCATGTGCATCCCTTGGGCCGGGTCAGCCCCTTGGACCGGGTGTTCAATGTCGGGCCGTTTGGCCTGGCTGGTGGGCGCGAAGTGCCCAACAACCAAAGCCACCCCCTGGGTGCCGCACCGTGGAAGGTCACCTATGGGCCTTCAACCCGGCGTGTGATCGACTTTGCCCAACCGCAGTTGGCACAAGGCGTTTTACCGGTGGGGCAAAGTGGCGTGTGGGGGGATCCGCATTACAGCGACCAAGCGCTGCTGCACGCCCAAGGCCGCAGCCGGGGGCAGTGGTTGGACGCGCCAGATGTGGACGCGCACACCCGCAGTGTGCTGTTTTTGCGCGCCCCTTGAGGGGTGCCCATGGCGGTCTCAATGATGCCGGCGCGCCCGATGTCGCCCGCTGAAGAGAAAGGCGTCAATCTTTGTGAAGACGCTTTTCGCAGACCATCCAGCGGCAAAATTTCCTTACTCAACTTGGATGCCCGCGGCTTTGACCACTGGCCCGTAGCGGGCTAAGTCGCGGCGAATGTCGTCTCGAAACGACTCGGGGCTGCCCGGCGTGGCCTCGATGCCGAGCACCCGCAATTTGTCGCGCACCACTGGGTCATTCAAGGTGGCGTTGAGTTCGGCATTGAGTTTTTGGATGATGGCCGCTGGCGTTTGCGCCGGTGCCAAAAAACCCACCCATGAAGCGGCATTGAAATCGCTCACGCCGCTTTCGGCAAAGGTGGGCACGTCGGGCAATGAACTGGCGCGCTGTGAACTGGACACGGCCATGGGCTTGAGCTTGCCCGACTTCACATGGTTGTATGCCCCGGCCACCGCGGTGTAAACCAGCGGGATGCTGCCGCCCATCACATCGATCATGGCCTGGCCACCGCCCTTGTAAGGCACATGGGTGAGTTGCGCGCCCGAGCGAATTTTGAACAACTCACCCGCGATGTGCGGTGTGCTGCCGGTGCCCGAGGTGCCGTAGGACAAACCACCCGGTGTTTTTTTCGACAAGGCGATCAGCTCTTGCAGGTTTTTGGCCGGCACGTTGGGGTTGGCCACCAAGATCAAAGTGGCGTCGCCAATCTTGCCAATCGGCGCGTAATCGTTGATGGGGTCGAAACCCACTTTGGCAAACACGTGGGGGTTGATGACCATGGTGCCGTCAAAGCCCATCACCCAGGTGTAGCCATCGGGTGCTGCGGCCTTGACCAAGGCCATGCCGATGTTGCCCGAAGCACCGGGTTTGTTGTCGATCACGATTTGTTGGTTCAGTCGCCGCCCCAGGTGCTCGGCCACCAAACGCGCACTGGTGTCGGTCACGCCGCCGGGGGTGAAGGGCACGATGATGCGAATGGGTTTGTTGGGGAAGGCATCGTCGGCGGCAAAGGCGCATGACGCCCACAAGCTGGCCCCCAGTGCCAAAGCCCCTGCCAAGCGACGTCGGTTGAAATGGAAAGTGATGGCCATGGTGTGTCTCCGTTAAAAAGTGATGCGCCTCAGGGCATGTAAGCGCCGCCGTTGACGAACAAAGTTTGGCCCGTCATATAGGCCGAAGCGGTTGAGAGCAAAAACAAAACAGGGCCCACGATGTCTTCGGGGGTGGCCATGCGGCCCATGGGGGCGAGCTTGGCCAATGCTTCGGTGGGCACGGGCGGTGCACCCTGCTCGTCAGAGCGCCCGGTGCCGCCACGCAAAAAAGCCGTGTCCACGGGGCCCGGTGCCACCGCGTTGACGCGCACATGGGGCGCGTTCTCCAAAGCCAGTTGGCGCATCAGCAACAGCAAGCCCGCCTTGGCCGGGCCGTATGCGCCATACATGGGCCTCGCCCATGCACCCAATCCCGACGAAATGTGCACCATGCTGCCGATGGTGCTGGCACGCAAATGGGGCATCACCGCGCGGGAGATGTAAAACGCAGAATCCAAATTGCCGCTCATGACCTCTTGCCACACCTCGGTGGGCGTGTCTGCCAAGGCCATTGGAGCGGACATATAACCCACCAAGTTCACGCAGCCATCGATGCCACCCAGCTTTGCCGCCGCTTGGGCCACAGCCTGGTCCACGCTGGCTGGGTCTTTCGCGTCAATCGGCAACAGGTGCACGCCGCTCAAGGGGTGGCGCTCAATGGAGATGGGCAAATCCAGCACCGCCACCTGGGCGCCGGCTTGTACCGCCGCCTGGGCCACGGCGCGGCCAATGCCGCCGCAGCCGCCGACCAGCAGCAAGCGCTGCGGCTTCATTCCAGGCGAGGCGTGTGGTGTGAAATCTGACATGGTTGTTCTCCAAAGGGTTTGTCAAGCGCTCGGCGCGCACCAGGGCGGACGGCGCATGCACCAAAGACGCACAAATGGTAGGCGGATGTTAAGGGCTTTTCCGAGGCATAAACAACGATTTTTCTGGCATGATCAGATCAGTTCATTTGAATCAAATACCTTGCAACTCCTACAACAAATCATCAATGGCTTGATGCTCGGTGGGGTCTTGGCCTTTGTGGCCGTGGCGTTCACCCTCACCATTGGCATGCTCAACTTTTTGAACTTCACCATTCCCGCGCTGTTCATGTTGGCGGGCATGGTCACTTGGGCGTTGTCCACCGCCGGCCCGCATTGGTTGGGTTGGGGCTGGCACTGGGCCTGGGCGGCGCTGGCTGGGGTGAGCGTGGCGGTGTTGGCTTCATTGTTGATTGAGCGCTTCACTTACCGTTACATGAAGGCGCGCTTTGGAGACGCCACCGAACATGCCTTGCCCTTGGTCAGCTCCTTGGGTTTTTTGATTGTGTTCGAACACCTGGCCATGGCCGTGTGGGGCGGTGACCCCCAGCGCTTTGAGTTGCCGTTCAAAAACACCAATCTTCAATGGGGTGGTTTGATTTTGGGCGTGCCCCACTTGATCAGCCTGTGCCTGGCCATCGCCTTGGTCGCGGTGCTGCACCAGGTGCTGGCGCGCACGCAAATCGGTCGCGCCTTGCGCGCGATCGCCGAAAACCCCGATGCCAGCACCTTGATGGGTGTGGAAGTGCAGCGCATCGTACCCTTGGTGTTTGTGATTGCCGGCATGCTGTCGGCCTTTGCCGGTATTTTGTATGCGGCCAGTTATGGGACGGTCACGCCGTTCATGGGTGACGCCATCGCTACCGATGCCATCGCTGGCATGGTGCTGGGGGGCTTGGGCAATATTTGGGGCGCCATCGCGGGGGGCTTGTTGGTGGGCCTGGTCAAGGTTTTGGCCATCAGCGTGTTTGGTGCCGAGATTGAAAAAATCCCTGTGTGGGGTTTGCTGTTGGCCATTTTGATCGTCCGTCCCTCGGGCTTGTTTGGCCACACCCACATTGGCAAGGGGAAATTTTGATGTCGGGCTACATCAGCGGCTTGTTGGCCATGTTGGCGATCAACACCATCATCGCCTATTCGGTGTTTGTGCCGGCCTCGGCGGGTTTGCTCAATTTGGGCGCGGCCGGTTTTGTGCTGGTGGGTGCCTATAGCGCTGGGGCGCTGACGGCCTTGTGGGATGCGCCTTTGTGGATGGCTGTGCCTTTGGGTGCGGTGATGGCTGGGCTGGTGGCCTTTTTGATTGCTTTTCCGATATTGCGCACCCGCGGTATTTACATGGTGCTGGCCACCTTTGCCTTTGCCGAGGTGGTGGGCGGGGTGTTGATCAACATCCCGTCCTTGGGCGGTGCAGCAGGCCTGTCGGTCATGGCCTATGCAGGCTTGCCCGTGGTGGCCCCGGTGGCGGTGTTGGTGGTGTGCTTTGTGGCTTGGTTGATGGCCACCCGCTTTGGTTTGTCGGTGCGGGCCGTGCACGACGATGAAAACGTCGCCCATTTGTTTGGTGTGCACCTGCGCATGACCCAGGTGGTGGCGCTGACCATTGGCGGCGCCATTGGGGGCTTGGGTGGGGGTTTGTTGGTGCACCAGTTCAACTTCATTGATGTGCAGTCCACCGGCGCCATGTTCAGCATTTACGTGCTGCTCTATGTGTTGATGGGCGGCACCCAAACCGTGTGGGGCCCTTTGTTTGGCGCCATCTTTTTCACCCTGGTGCCCGAGGGCTTGCGCAAGATGTCCGAGTTGGATGCCTCGCTCAAATTTTTAGAAGGCGGGCGCTACATCTTGTTTGGTTTGGCCGTGGTGTTGATCATGATGTGGCGGCCCCAAGGTGTGGTCACCCGCACCATGCTGGAGAACCTGCGCGCTAGTTGGGGTGGGCGGCGGGCCCGGGCCGAAACATCTGCCGGGGGACGGGCATGAGTAAGGTGCTGGAGCTCTCTGGTGTGAGCAAATCGTTTGGTGGGCTGAAGGTGATTGACGATGTCAGCTTTGCCGTGCCCAAAGGCAGTCGCACCGCATTGATTGGCCCGAATGGGGCGGGCAAGTCCACGGTGTTCAACCTGATCTCGGGTGTGTACCCGATCGACACCGGGCGCATCAGCGCCTTGGGACAAGACATCACCCACATGTCGGTGGCGCACCGGGTGGCGCACGGCTTGGCACGCTCGTTTCAAAACATACGGCTCATGCCCCACCTGTCCACGGTGGAGAACGTGATGCTGGGCGAACACCACTTGAGTTCGCCGTGGTCGCTGGCCCGTGGCGACCGTGCCAGTGAACGCGCCCGCGCTGCTTTGGCCGACGCGGGCTTGGGCACCTATCCGGGCCAAGTGGTGGCCGACTTGCCCTACGGCATCCAAAAGCGCATCGAGGTGGTGCGCGCCATCATGGCCCAACCGCAAATTTTGTTGCTGGATGAACCCGCCGCAGGCTTGAACCACGTCGAGACCGAAGAGCTGCGCCGTTTGCTTGAGCGCTTGTCCGAGCGCGACATCACCTTGTTGGTGGTCGAGCACGACATGCCGTTTGTGCGCACCCTGTGCAACCATGTGGTGGTGCTTAACTTTGGCAAAAAGATTTTCGAAGGCACACCCGAGGCGGTGCACCGTGACCCTGGTGTGCTCGAAGCCTATTTGGGCACGCCCACACCGGCAGGGGGCGCCCATGCTGCTTGATGCCCAGGGTTTGAATGTGGTCTACGGCCGCACCCATGCGGTCAAGGATGTATCGGTCCAAGTGGCCGAGGGTGAAATCGTCACCGTGCTGGGGGCCAATGGGGCGGGCAAAAGTTCTTTGCTGCGCGCTTTGCAAGGCATGGTCACGCCCCAGCAAGGCAAGTTGCAGTTCAAAGGCCAATCGGTGCTGCGCGAAAGCGCCGCTTGGCGGGTGGGCCAAGGCCTGGTCTTGGTGCCCGAGGGGCGGCAAATTTTTGTCAGCCTCACCGTCAACGACAATCTGCTCATGGGTGCCTACACCCGGCGCGACGACCCGCAACGCGAAATCGACGCCATTTACGAGCGTTTTCCCAACTTGGCCGCGCGCCGCGACATGCTGGCCTCGGTGCTCTCGGGTGGTGAGCAGCAAATGCTGGCCATAGGCCGCGCCTTGCTCAGCAAGCCCACGCTGATGATGCTCGATGAGCCCTCCTTGGGCCTGAGCCCGCTGTTGGTGCAGGCCTTGTTTGGCTTGCTCAAAGATTTGAACCGTGACGGTTTGTCAATATTGCTCGTGGAGCAAAACACACACATGGCGCTGGCCACCGCCCACAGGGCCTATGTGTTGGAGCTTGGGCGGCTGGTTTTGCAAGGCAATGCCCAAGACATTGCAGCGGATCCGCGCATGGCTGCGGCATACTTGGGCGCTTGATCACAGGAGAATGATATGAATAAACGTTTGTGGACCTTGGCCTTGGCCGCGGGTTTTGCCCTTCCGGTGTTGAGCCAAGACTTGGTACTGGGTTTGACACATGCCAAAACCGGCCGCTTTGCCGGCGTGGGCGTGGGCACCGAGATTGCAGTGGACATTGCTGTGGCCGAGATCAATGCCGCTGGTGGTGTGAACGGCAAGAAAATTCGCATTGAAAAATTTGACACCGGCAGTGACGCCAAAAACGCGCAAGTAGCGACCCAAAAATTTGCTGAAGATGCCAAAGCACTGGGCATCATTGGCCCCTTTTCCAGCCAAGAGGCCCAAGTGGCGTTCGCTGCTGGTGAACGTTTAGAGATAGTGCAAATTCCCAATGCCGCTTCGGCCCCTGGCTTGACCAAAGATCGCAAATGGGCTTTCCGCGTCACCGAGGACGAAGGCAAGCAGTTTGGTCGTTTGCTCAAAACCATGTCGGCCAAAGGTGGGGTGTCCAACAAAACCGCAGCGGTGATGTTCCCCAGCGACGAATTTGTCGGCAAGTCCTTGGCCACATGGATGCCCAACTTGCTGGAGGCCAGCGGCTGGAAAATGGTGATCCCCGCTGAGGGCTTCCCCACCAATGCCACCGATTTGTCGCCCCACATCACCAAGCTGCAAGGCAACTCGCCGGGTGTGTTTGCCTTCGCCGGTTTGCCAGAAGGCACAGCCAAAGTGATGAAAGAGTTGCGCCGCCAAGGCCACAACAGCATGTTGATTGGTGGTCAAATTTTTGCTGATCCTGACATTGCCAAAGTGTTGGGCAGTGACGGTGAAAACGCCACCTTTGTGTCTTGGTACTGGTGGGACCTCAATGACCGCACCCGCCAGTTTGAAAAGAAATTTTTGGACGAGGCCAAAAAACGTGGTGTCAACAAATCTGGTGCCCACCACGTCGATGCATCTGCTTATGACATCGTGTACGTCTTCGCCGATGTCATGCGCCGCGCTGGCATCACCGGCGACGCAGCCAAACTCAAGGCCGAACGGGTGGCCATTCGCGATAGCTTGATGGCCACCAACATCGACGGTGTGGTGGGCAAGGTTTGCTTCAGCAAAGAGCGCGATTCGGAGTTGGCCGCTTACATCATCCGCATCAAAAACGGCCAGCGTACTTTGCTCGACTCGCACGCGCCGGACCGCTGCATGTGATTCCCGCCTGGGTGCGCTGGCGCACCTAAAGCGATGGACGCGCGCTGTCAGCGCGCATGCCTGAGACGACAAACGGGGCCCATGGGGCCCCGTTTTCATCGCGCGTGGTGTTGACCACGCCCAACCCGCCCGGCCACTCAGCCGATGTGGTCTTGGTGGTTTTGCAGGTACCAGCTGGATATCTCTTCGCGGGTGGTCCACCATACATCGGGGTGGCTTTGGGCGTGGGCCAAGAACTCGCGAAAACACGGCATGCGGTGCGGATGCCCCGACACGTGGGGGTGCAGGCCAATGCTCATGATGCGGCTGGACTCGGCACTTTCGCGGTACAGCTCGTCAAACTGGTCTTTGAGCATGCGCGCCGCGTCCCAGGTGGACATCGCGCGGCGGTGGAAGAAGGTGAAGTCGTTCAACTCGATGGTGTAGGGCACGTTGACGATGGGGCCTGAGGGCGTGCTGATCAGGTAGGGCTGCTCGTCGTTCATGTAGTCACAGAAAAACTGCAAGCCTTGCTCGGCCAGCAAGTCGGGCGTGTTGGGCGTGCTGCGCAGCGATGACGACAACCAGCCCTTGGCCTTGCGCCCCACCGTCTTTTCGTACACGGCCAAGGTGGCGGCAATGAGTTGGCGCTCTTTGTCGATGTCAAAGGTGTACTTGGTGAGCAACTCGCCTTGCTCGTAGTTGTGCGCCACGATTTCCCAGTTGCGGGCATTGGCGTAGGCCACGATCTCGGGCCGCTCCAAGGCGGTCTTGGCGTTGATGGTGATGCCAAAGCGTGCGCCCATCTCATCAAACAGCTTGAACATGCGCCACACGCCCACGCGTTGGCCGTATTCGCGCCAGGTGAAGTTAGGGAAGTCGGCCACATTGCCGGGCAAAGAATCGGGCAGCATGGGTGGGCCACCGGCGTAATAGGGCTCGGTGGTGTCTTTGGTCAAGTCCCAGTACTCGCAGTTCATGGTGATGATGACCGCCAGCTTTTTGCCATTGGGCCAGCGCAGGGGCTTTCGGTTGATCATCGGTGACCAGGGATAGTGCATGTAAAACTCCTTTTAAACTCGGACAGAAATAGATTGGCTTGTTTGGGCCAACAGGGGTGAGGGAAAACAATGGCGCAGCTGCGCCCAACCAACAAGGGCATCTACATGAAGACGCAACAACTGGGGCAATTCACCATCGACCGGGTCACCGAATACGAGGGCTCGTTTGCTCCGCTGAAAAACGTGTTGCCCAGCATCAAGCAAGCCGACATCGACGCCCATGCCCACTGGCTCAAGCCGGCTTATGTCGACGAACAAGACCGTGCCGTCATGTCGTTTCACAGCTACCTGATCCAAACCGGGCGGCACCGCATTTTGGTTGACGCTTGCGTGGGCAATGACAAAGAGCGTCCCAACCGGGCGAGTTGGCACCGGGCACAGTTCCCCTTCATGCAAGCGCTGGCGCAGGCCGGGGTGTCGCCGCAGGACATTGACTTTGTCTGCTGCACCCACATGCACGCCGACCACGTGGGCTGGAACACGCGGCTGCAAGACGGGCAATGGGTGCCCACCTTTCCCAAGGCGCAATATGTGTTTGCCCAAACCGAATACAGCCACTGGGAGAAAACCCACCGCGAGGCTTTGGCCAAAGGCGAGCCCTCGCCCAACCATGGCTCGTTTGCCGACAGCGTGCTGCCGGTGGTGGATGCGGGCCGCGCCCTGATGGTCAAGGACGACTTTGAATTTGAGCCCGGCTTGTACCTGGGCGCCGCCCATGGCCACACCCCGGGCAACTGCGTGCTCCATGCCCACAGCCAGGGTCGGCGTGCGGTGTTCAGTGGCGACATCTTGCACACCCCCGCACAACTGATCAACACCGATTGGTCGTCCAATTTTTGCGTTGACCCCTTGGCTTCGGCCCAGGTGCGCAAGCAATTGGTGCACGACATTGCCGACACCGACACCTTGCTCATGACAGGCCACTTTCCCACGCCGGTGGCCGGGCGCGTGGTCAGCCACGGCGACCACTTTCGCTTTGCGGGAGCAGATCAGACCGCGACGTGATGGTTTCACGCACGTCACAGCAAACCCAACATGATTTGGCTGTTCTCCACCATCGCCTTGGGGCGGGTGGAGATGATGTGGGTTTGGGTGCGCATCTTGGCCAGCAGCGGGTCGCGGGCGCGCAAGGCTTCGATGATCTCCAGGTGTTGCTGGTTGGAGCGGCGCACCGACACCTCTCCGGGCCAGTTGTGGTTTTTCATTTGCACCAAGGGCAGCTCGATCAGCGGCTTGGCCAAGGCGTGCAAGCGCACCGAGCCACTGGCGCGCAGCATCACGCCATGAAACTGGTTGTTGCTGGCCTGAAACTGCGCAAACAATTCATCGTTGTCCAAGTTGGCTTGCAGCAGGTCTTCGATGTGGGCGCTGATGTGTGCCAACTCCTCAATGTCTTCGGGCTTGGCATGCAAAGCGGCCAAGGCACTGGCATGGCCCTCCAAGGTGGCGCGCAATTGGAAAATTTCTTCAATCTCGGCCATTGACATTTCGGCCACAAACGTGCCTCGGCTGGGCTCGCTGCGCACCAAGCCATCCGA
>CAMDJU010000008.1 GCA_945900695.1 Bordetella parapertussis
CCTAGATTTTTCAAAAACTCAGCCAATGGCAATTGGGCTTCACCGGGGTAAAACCGCATTGATTTGGCCTCTGTCGAGGCATCCACACCGTCTGGTTTGACCCCTGGGGCATCACAGACCTGGGCGAAACAAATGTCTTCTTTGGCCAAACCAGCCACCTCAGAGATCGAGCCGCCGCCACGGACCAAATGCAAGGGATCCAGCATCAAGCCCAAGTGGGGGGAATTGACTCGGCGCAACAATGCCAAGGCTTGATCGAGACGTGAGCAAGCACTGTAAGAGACCACCTCAAAGGCAATGCGCATTCCAGCTTGCCCCATCACCTCAGCATAACGCCCTAAAAAGTCGCCCAACCTCGATTCATCAGGGTCATAAGCACAAGCCACGATGTAATTGGCACCCAGTTTGTGGCTGATCTCAATGACTGGCAGCAAATCGCTCAGCTGTGTGTCGGGGTAGAGGTGATAACTTGAAACATTGGACAAGCGCAGGCCGCCATCTTGGAGGGCTTGTTGAAGTGCGAGAACTTGTTGACGTTGCCCAATCACAGGATATGGCCAATCGTCCTCAGGCTTTCGAGCCGTCAGCCTTACGCCCAAGGACTTGAAGTCAGCTTGCGCAGCAACTTGGATCAGCTCCAAAGGCCCCACATCTGCAATGCTGAGGTAGCCCAAAGTCATGTCGAATGGTTTCATGGTGAACTGTTTTCTTTCGAATCAAATGCCTGAGCCTGAGTGGCTGTGTGCCTCAATGTAATGGGTTTAACATGAATGTCTGTCAGGAATTACCCAAAGCCGTGGTCGCACCAGTGACCCCATTGAAAAGAAAGAACACCATGAACATGCGCCGCCTTGGACATACCAATTTGATGACTTTCCCTTTGATTTTTGGCGGAAATGTTTTGGGTTGGACTTTGGATACCCCAAGCTCATTTGCGGTTCTGGATGCCTTTGTTGGGGCGGGCGGAAACATGGTTGACACGGCAGATGTCTATTCGCGCTGGGTCGAGGGCAACCAAGGTGGTGAATCGGAAACCATTTTGGGGCAATGGATGAAGTTGCGTGGCAATCGCGCCCAACTGTTGATTGCCACCAAAGTTGGCATGGACATGGGCGAAGGCGGCAAGGGTTTGAGTCCCAGTCACATTGAACGCTCCATCGATGCATCTTTAAAAAGACTCCAAACTGATTACATTGATTTGTATCAATCCCATTTGACAGATCCCTTGGTGGCCCCAGAAGAAACCATGGCCTGCTATGGCCGCTTGATTGAAAAGGGAAAAGTGCGCTGCATCGGCGCGTCCAACCATGATGTCAGCGCATTGAATGCCGCCCTGCGATTGAGCCAACAAATGGGCATTCCCAGCTACGCCACGCTTCAACCCCACTACAACCTTTGCGAGAGAGAGATTTTTGAACCAGAACTGGCGCCCTATTGCATCCAGCATGGATTGGGGGTGATTCCCTTTTATGCCTTGGCCAGTGGATTTTTAACGGGCAAGTACCGCAGCGCAGAAGCGGCGATGCAAAGCACCCGTTCACGCACCAATTCAAAATATGCCAACCCCAAGGGCTGGGGAATTTTGAGCGCTTTGGATGCGGTGGCCCAAGCGCATGACACCAAGCCGGCCACCGTCGCCTTGGCCTGGCTGTTGGCCCAAGCAGCTGTCACAGCGCCGATTGTCAGTGCCACGTCACAGCAGCAAGTCCAAGAATTGGTTCAGGCCGTTGACTTAATTCTGACACCTGAGGACTTGGCACAACTCAACTTGGCCAGCAGTTATTGAGCCTGTTATTGCCAGGCCGTCACCCCAAAGTTTGCCCAACCCATTGAAAACCAAACCTGATCGAAACCAGGCTTGGTTTTGAATTCATCGCCATTGGCCAACACCTACCAATGGGTGTGCCTCAATGGTGAAAGTTTAGATTTTGAACGCGTCAAAAGTCTCTGGTGCAAACAACTCTTCGGGCTTGAGCAAGCGCTGTGATAAACCTTGCTGATGGTGATAACGCAAGAATGTTTCCAACACGTGTCGATTGCTTTGAAAGCCATATGCCCACCAATCGGGACCCAATTCTTTTTCAACCTGCTCCACATGGGCAGGCAACCAAGGCAACATGGTCTTGAGCGCGGCCACCTCTCGCAATGATTGATAGGTGATTTTTTGTGACATGACAAATGCCTTGAACAAAGACTGGGCCATCCAACGGTTTTGTTCATAAACCTCCCTGCGAATCACGATGGTGTGCATGATGGGAAGGATTTTTGTTTTTCTGTAGTAATCCAACTCCACCTCTGGGTAGTCCTCGAACAATCGTTTGACTTTATGGGGCTGGCTATAAAAAGTAGATGGTGCGCGTGCAGAGTGCATGGCATCGATGTCCCCATTGGCAATCATCGCTGATAGGGTCTGGGTCGGCCCAATGGGCGATATTTTGACCGCAGTTGGCAATTGCAATTTGATCTTTTCGTCACGACCTGCCGTTTCTGCGCCCCCCGTCAAATACTGAACACTGGTGTGCGGGACCTGGTAATGCTCTTCCAAAATGCCACGGATCCAAACAGGCGCAGTCATTTGATACTCAGGCGTTCCAATTTTTTTACCGACCAAATCAGAGGGTTTTTGAATCCCGCTGTCGGCATGGACATAAATAGAGTTATGACGGAACATGCGCGAGGGGAAAACCGGGATGGCAATGAAATCGGGGTCGTCCTTCATCAAGGAGACGCAGTATGAAGACAAGGACATTTCAGCGCACTCAAACTCTTTGTTGCGCAGCATGCGAAAGAAAGTTTCTTCGACGGGTAAAGACAAGTAGTTGATGTCCAATCCATCGGCCACCACAGTGCCATTGGCCAAGGCCGAGGTTCTGTCGTAATCCCAGCAAGCCAAGGTGATGCGCAATTTACCCATGTGTGTTCTCCGTCTTTAACATTTGAAATGTGTTGACCACGCCATTCATGGCGTGGTGTGCTCAGCTCGGTTTTTTGTAAGCCTGCAAAGCGTGATGATAGTGTTTCATCAGCGTCGCTTCTTTTGACGGATGCAAAGCAGAGCCTGAGGCCATGGGTTCCATGTCGCTTCAGCTACATCCTCCAGGTCAACAACACAGATACATATCCTTTTGATGTGTCAAAAAGTGAACACTTGGATCGAGAAAACCATTTCACTGCCAAACAAGAATTCCGCCCCAAAGGGGCGATACCGATTGACGCGGGGCGCAACTTCTGAGAAAAACACTGGCTTGCAGAGTTCACATCTGCACAGTTTCACCAAGGACAGCATGGAAACACAAAAATATGACCTCATCATCATGGGCGGCGGTTTGGCAGGCCTGAGTGCCGGCGTGAGGGCTTGCGAACTGGGTTTATCTGTGGCCTTGGTCGAAAAAGGTGAAACCGACCAATACCCATGCAACTCACGCTTTTCTGGCGGCGTATTGCACTTGGCCTTTCAAAACATCAAAGACCCTGCTGATGAATTGGCTCGCGCCATTGGGGAGGCCACTGGTCACTATGCCGACGCTGAATTGGTCACTGCGCTTTCGAGCCAATCTGACAGGTGTGCGACTTGGTTGCAACAACAAGGTGCGCGCTTTATCCGGGCCGGTCAGGTGGTTTGGCAGCAATGGGTCATGGCGCCACCCCGACCGATTTCACCAGGACTGGATTGGAAAGGTCGAGGACCCGATGTCACGCTCAGGGTATTGATGGAGAACTTTAGAAAAAAAGGCGGCCAAACTTTTCTCGGTTGGCAAGTCACTGATTTTGTGACCGAGGGTGAGCGCTGCTTGGGCTTCAAGGCCACGCGCGAAGGCCAGCAAAGACTGTTTGAGAGCTCGGCCACATTGGTGGCTGATGGTGGCTTTCAAGCGAACTTGGACTTGCTCAAAGCGCATATCGCTCCACAACCACATCAGGTGCTTCAGCGTGGTGCGGGCAATGCCATGGGGGATGGCATCCGTTTGGCCCAAGGCATGGGCGCAGCCACATCCAGCATGGATGCTTTCTACGGGCACGTGCTGTGCCAAGAAGCATTTTCCAATGACAAACTTTGGCCCTACCCACAGTTGGACGAATTGGCAACCTCTGGCGTGGTGGTCGATCAGCAGGCACAGCGGGTCATTGATGAAGGCCAGGGTGGTGTTTACATCGCCAATCAGTTGGCACACCGCGCCAACCCCTTGGATTGCCACGTCATTTTTGATCAGGCGATCTGGGATGGGCCAGGCAAGACATCCCGCATCCCTGCCAATCCTTTATTGCTCAGTGCAGGCGCCACCATTTTGAAAGGCAATACCTTGGTCGAGCTGGCCCAACAAATGGGATTGCCAGCACAAGCGCTGACAGAAACCATCGACAAATACAACCAAGCCGTCCAAGAACAAAAAACATCTGCACTGCAGCCACCGCGAAGCCACCATAAGCTCACCCCTTTGCCGGTGGTGAAAGCACCTTTTTATGCTTTGCCCTTGTGCGCAGGCATCACCTACACCACGGGCGGCTTGCTGATCGATGCGCATGCACGCGTCTTGCATCAAAACAAATCACCTATTGAGGGCTTGTATGCCGCAGGGTCCTCCGTCGGTGGCATAGAAGGGGGCCCCAAAGCCAGCTATGTGGGCGGCCTCATGAAGGCTTTGGTGCTTGGTATTTTGGCCGCTGAAGATGTTGCGAAAGTCAAGTCAGCCCAGCCCGCATGAAAGCTCACAACCCCTTATTTTTGATATGAGAAAGATCCATGATGAATAAAAATTTTTGGTGTTTATTTTTTGCGTCGCTGGTGATGATTCCATTGTGCAACGCTCAAAATTACCCGACCAAACCGGTCCGAATCATTGTCCCCTTTGCCCCGGGTGGCAGTGCAGACGGCACCATCCGACCCATTGCCGAGAAATTGACCGAACTCTTGGGACAGTCTTTTGTGGTGGAGAACCGACCTGGTGGCATTGCCACGATTGGCGGCTCGATTGTTGCCAAGGCAGAACCAGACGGGCACACATTGCTGGTGATGCCAGGAACGCACGTTCTCACCCCAAAAATGATGACATCTGTGCCGTTTCACCCATTCAATGATTTCACACCCATTGCCAATATGGTGTTTGCACCCTACGTGATTGTCAGCGCAAGAAACCAGGGGTTCAACCATTTAAAGGACCTGGTTCAATTCGCCAGCGCAAATCCTGGCAAATTGTCGATTGGCAACTCGGATGTGGTGACGCGACTGGGCGCTGAAATGTTCAGCCAAGCGACCAATATTCAATTGGGCCATATCACCTACAAAGGCGGTGGACCTGTGGCCACCGATGTCTTGGGCGGTCACCTCCCCTTGGGCTTGGTCACGCCCGTGACCATCTTGGGTTTTTATAAAGACAGAAAGCTTGATGCACTGGCCGTGACTTCGCCCAAGCGGGTCAGCAGTCTGCCCGATGTGCCCAGCGTGTCTGAGGCTTTGGGCATCAGTGGCTTTGATTCACAAACATGGTTTGCCTTGGCTGGACCCGCAGGCATGCCCCGCCCAGTGGTTGAGCGTTTGAGCAAAGCCATTGCCCAGGCCTTGGCAACCCCTTCCATCAGGGACCGGTTGATTGCCATGGGCTTGGAGCCCGCAACCGACACCAGTCCAGAGGGCATGGCGCAATTGATGAAAACCTTTGCTCAGCGCAATTTGGCCCTGATTGATGTCGCCAAAATCAAGCCGGAATAAGCGCTGAATTTAAAAATGGGCAGCATCATTTACTTCAATCGTCCATTTTTGTTTAGCGCGGTACCAAGGTGTCAAAAATAATTTCCACCATCTCGACATAGCTGAGCAACAAGCCCCAAGCAAGTGCGCCCACGACGGCGCCCAAAATCACGCAGGGCCAAAATTGAAGGGCCCATGCACCACCAGCGCCCAAAGCGAATAAACCCAGGCCAATCACAGCGGCCCCTGTTTTTCCGTGACGCCGAATCAAGCCCAGCACCGGGTAATGGGGCATGCCGTCTGAATTTGTCATGAAATTCCTTCGAAAGTGTGTATTGATTTTTGCACAGTGAATTCCAATTGAGCGAGCCATTCCATCAAAAAAATGGCTTGATTGAACCTGCCGGACTCAAGCACGAAGTGCAGCTTCAAATCACTTTTCTTTCTTCAAGGCCTGCCAAATCTTGGGCGCTGAAGCCCAATTTCAGATATACCTCTTCGTTGTGCTGGCCCAATGCCGTTTGGCTTGACACCACAGCAGCGGGCGTTCGGGTGAGCTTGATCGGTTGTGCAACCACCCGAATAGGGCCTTTTTGCGCATGATCAACAACCACTGCTGCCCCCAAATGCGCCACTTGGGGATCGGCAAAAACTTGTTGCATGTCATAAATGGGCCCACAGGGCACACCCGCATCATTCAAACACGTGACCCAATGCTGAGTCGTTTTCATGGCGAACGACAAGTTCAATTGCGCATTGATATAGGGACGATCTGCCAATCGCCCCGGGTTGGTCTGGTAGCGCGGTTCGTCCCGCAAATCCAATCGCTCAATCACGGTACACAGGCTTCGAAATTGGGTGGTACCGGATGCGCCGATGTTGAAAAACCCATCAGCAGATTGAAAGGTTCCCATGGGTGTGGCAAACGGATGGTCATTGCCCGCTTGACCAGGAACGGCGCCATCGATCAAATACCTGGCAGCTTGGAAATCGCACATGGCAATCATGGATTGAAGCAAGTTGGTCTGCACCCATTGGCCACGCCCTGACTGCTCTCGCTCCAACAATGCCACCAAAACACCCATGGCAGCGTAATTGCCAGCGCTTGAATCGGCCACAGCAATGCCAGCACGCACAGGCCCATCGCCGGGCATTCCCGTGACCGACATCATGCCGCCCATGCCTTGTGCAATTTGGTCAAATCCTGGCCTGTCCCGATAAGGTCCGTCCTCGCCAAAACCTGAAATGCTGGCCAATATGATGCGCGGGTTGATTTGGGCCAGGGTTTCGTAATCCAGTCCCAAGCGGAACTTCACATCCGGACGGAAGTTTTCAACCACCACATCGGCAGTTGCGACCAATCGATGGAAAATCTCTCTGCCCTCAGGGGCCTTTAGATTCAGGGTGATCCCGCGCTTGTTTCGGTGCAAGTTCAGCATGTCGTAGGTTTCCCTGCCGCCCAGTGCGCCTTCATTGGGGTCGACCCCCGGCGGGGACTCAATGCGAATCACATCTGCACCAAAATCCGCCAAAACACGCACGCAGGTGGGGCCAGAGCGGATTCGCGTTAAGTCCAAAACCTGGAACCGTGCCAGGGCTGAACTGGCTTTGTCAGAGGCCATGGGGTCAGGTTGGTTGGGGCCAGCGACAACGGTGGCCGACAACAGTGATCAGGGTGCCCAGACCTTGGTCCACAACAACTCTCTTTGCTGCATCACATCACCATACATTCGCGCCGGTGGCCTGAGCATGATTTGCTGGCCAACCCTTTCGACTTGTCGTATTTCGTGGCCACCAATTCGGTGTGCATCAGAAGCAATGTCCACCAAGCAGTCCAGCACCTTGCCATCAAATTGGTAAACGCCACCATATGACATGTAATCGCGCTTATGGAGCACCGTGGCATCCCCGTTGCATAGGGACGCCAACATTCGATCATTGGAAAAAGCAATTTGCCCGATGGGATTGAGACCGTAGGGAGGCGGCATTTGCTTTCCGTTTGAATCCCATGCGCGTGCCTCATCGAGTCGCCAAATACCTTGCAGGTCATCCATTTTTCTTTGCCTCCTGGTGTAGATGTTTTATGAAATCAATATAACAGACTGAAGCCAGTCGATCACACCCCAGAGCGATGGCAACATCCGCTCAAGCACAATCATCCATGCTTCTCTGCGGCGACGAACCTGGCTGCGCGCCGACCTGATACAAATGCCCAGGCCAAATGGTGACCGTGTCCTTCCAACAACAGTCCCCCTTGGCCCGCAGAGCCCGCCGCATACAAGCCGCGTATGGGCGCTTGTTCGGCGCCCAAGACTTGATGCGATGTATTGACTCGCAATCCACCATCGGTGAAAACCACATAGGCTTTGACCGGACCCAAGGCGTAAAAAGGACCTTCTTTTTCTTTGTACCGGCCACCCATTTGCGCTTTCAACCCCTCAGGATGGATACCTGCTTTGAGCCCCAACTGTTGCCAATCGCTGGAACAATGGAACAAATCTTGCCGGTTTTTTTCGTAATCGGCCATATAGGCGTATGCAATGCCGGGCGCTGTTGAAATGAAATAAGGCCAAGCGGAAAATCGACGATAAAGACTTGAGTCAAAAATAAACCAAGCCTGGGAACCATCCTGATCGGCCACAGCATGTCCGATGGATTTACCGGTCACCTCAACCAACTTGCCCTTTTGATTGACCAAATGCGCGCCTTCAGACTTCAAGGTGGGAGACGGGCCGAGGGCAGTGGTCATGAATTTCATCATGAAGGGGCGGATCCAACGGGCGGGAACATGTTCAATGGACCATGCCATGCACAAGGCAAACCAGCGCCAAGGCGGTAAATTCTGAATCCAATGGGGTTTGGCTGGGGGAATGAAGCGCAGGATGGGTCCCCGCACGATATCTCCATTGACCACCTCTGCCCCCAATGCATCGGCCATGCGATGCCCATCTCCCGTGGCCATGGGATTGACAGAATCCAGATGAATGGTTTTGGGATCAGCCCACCGCTGCTTCAAGTCTGCAGCGCCGCTGTAATCTCCCGTTGTCAAAATAACGGCTTTTCTGGCATTCAGTTGAAACGGTTTTCCCTTGATCTGGCCAGCCATCCCCACCACATCGCCATTGGCGTTGGTGAGGATTTTTTCGCAGCATGCATTCACCCAAATGCCCACCCCCAACTTACGACAATGCATCTCCAAGTGGTAAATCAAGCTGCGTGAGTTGGGAATGGTGTTGTGCATGCGTGATACACGGTTGGGTGGATCGGGTGCAGGGCCCATGAAAACAATGCCCAAACCGCTTAACCATGCGACCGCATCGGCACATTCATCCACCAAAATTCGACGCAATAACAGGTTATCTCTGGATGCCAAATCGCCAGCATGCAAGGACAAGTCTACAAAATGATGGTCAGCGTTGTCCTCAATGCCAGCACGCTTTTGCAAATCAGTTCCATTGGCTGAAATAGCGCCAAGGGACCAGGCTGTAGACCCACCCAGTTCAGGGTTCTTCTCCAAAAGCACGACAGCCAGGCCCAAGGCCGCAGCTTCGGCCGCAGCCGCCAATCCTGCCCCACCACCGCCCACAACGACAACATCGCACCCTGTCACAGTCTGCATATGGAAATGACGAGAGAGATCGAAAAGGCAAAAACAACCAGATCAAGGATCCAATGTGATGTTGGCCGACTTGACCACGGCTGCCCAGCGCTCCATATCGCTTTTAATGAACGCCGCAAACTCTTCTGGCGTGCGGTAAGTGGGCTGCAATCCTTGTTTCAACAAATTCGAGACCATCTCTGGTTGTCGCAAAATATCAGAAGTCACCGCATGCAGACGCTTTCGAAAATCAGCATTCACCCCAGCCGGTGCGATCAAGCCATACCAATACTCCATCACATAGCCAGGCACACCAGATTCAATGAAAGTGGGAACCTCAGGCATCACAGAGACACGCTCTTTGGTCGAGATGGCCACCACGCGAAGTTTGCCCGAGCGCGCCAAGGGAGTGGCGGACGGCAGCGTGGTGAACAAGACCAAATCGCGTTGTGACCCAATGATGTCTGAGATGGCTGCACCAACACCCTTGTAGGGAATATGCGCCATTTTGGTTTGGGTTTCAAACAAGAAAAGTTCTGCAGCCAAATGAGCACCACTGCCTATGCCGGCCGAGGCGAAATTAACCTTTCCAGGATTGGCCAAAGCCATGCTCACCAAGTCTTTGGCTGACTTGATCGTGCTGGATGGATGAACCACCAACACCATCGGTGTAGAGGCCAGAGGTGTGACAGCCACAAAATCGCGAGCGACGTTATATGGCAATTTAGGGTAGAGACTTGGATTGATGCCAATTTCAGAGGTTGATCCAACCATCAATACGCTGCCATCGGCCTCAGCACGTGCGGTGTATTGGGCTGCAATGGCACCGGCGGCACCAGGCATGTTCTCCACCACCACACTGGTCCCCAATTTTTCAGTCAACTTGGGGGCTAAGGTGCGCGCAATGATGTCGGTGCCCCCGCCAGGGGTGAAAGGAACCATCAACTTCATGGGCCTTTCAGGCTTGGATTGTTGGGCCAGTGAAGTGCCGTAGAGGCACCCCCAAGCCAATGCAGAACTCAATGCAACTCGGATGAATTTATTCATGACTGATCCAATTCAAAAAATGGTGATTGATAGGGACTTCAGGCAGCAACCGCAAAACGGTGCTTCAAAGGCGGCATCTCTTCGAGCAATCGACCAAAGCCAGCCACTTTTTCTTCAACGCCCATCATTTGCAGACTGGCCCATAAAGCCACGTTATTGGTGGTGAGAACAGGTTTCTTGACCTTGGCCTCGAGATCAGCAACGATAGACGCTGTCCACCAATTGCCACAAGCCAAAAACACCGCGTCTGCTTGGGGCAAATCGGTCTCAAGGCCCAAGTCATAAGCGGTTTGCGCAGGCATGCGCCCTATGTCATTGTTGCGAGTGACTTCCAAAGCCTTGTGCTGCAAAACTTCCACACCATGATCTTCCAAAAAAGCTTTCACCCAGACATTGGTGGCAGTGCTCCAAGGGGCTGCAATGACCACTTTTTTGATGTTGTAGGCGGCCATCGCGCAAAGCATGGCCGTGGCAGCCGTGGTGGCGGGCTTTCCACAGGCTTGCTGAATACGCTCGACCAATTGCGCGTCATAGCCTTTTCCCATTCGGGTGGAAGGGGCAGTTGCAGCCAATAAAACCAAGTCCACATCGGCATCGGCCAATTTTTGGGCCTCCTTTTCAAGTTCAGCCACGATCTTGATGGTCGAGTCCGGGTCGACGTTGGACAGAGGAAGGCGTGCCACATGCAAAGAGACCGATGCAGGCAGCATGCTGATGAACTCTGGCTCTTGGGTGCTGTTGGATGATGGGACCAGGGTTCCCAAACGGTGCTTGACATGAGGTTGGTTCATAGGTGACTCCTAAAAATTAAAATTCGTCTAGTGCTTGACCAAGCCCAATTCACAGGCTTGAATGTGCAGGGCCAAATATTTTGAAAAGATACGGCATTGGGCAAAGCTACCCGCGTGAAACCACAAACCTTGTTGCGGCGTTGGATTCCACATGTTGCACAGTTCTTGGGTCTGTTCATCGATGCCCCAAATGGGGCCGACCTTTTCGGCCAATGACTTCCCAAAAAGTTTCTCGACCATCGCCGATTGACCCAGATAGCCTTTTGCCGTGACCACCAAATCGGCCTCTAAAAAATCCCCTGACTTGAGCCGCAAACCATTGGCCTCGTAGCACTCAATATCGTGTGCTTGAATCAAAGAAATTCTCTTTTGACTGATCAATTCCGAACAACCCACATTGAAGTAATACCCGCCGCCACGTGTCAAATACATCATTTGCCAGTTGTTGCCATCTTCACCTTTGTTCAGTCTGAAGCCGGCATTGCTCAACCCCTCCAAGGTTTCTTTGTCCAACTCAAGAGCCAACTTCAAATTGATGCGGTTGGAAGCGCGGTACAAGGCCATTGGCGTGCCCACTGTGATCAAGTCGCATTCTGGCAAATCAATACCTTGACCGTACAACACGTATGGCAACTGAGCCGTGGGTTCCACGTTTTGAACCATGGTCGGACTTCTTTGCACCATGGTCACATGCGCCCCATGTTCACACAGGTCCTGTGAAACATCGTGGCCACTGGTACCTGTGCCCAAGACAACGACCTTTTTACCCACCCACTTCTGCGCCGACTTGTAATCTGCAGAATGCAGAACTTCACCTTTGAAGGCTTCCAATCCAGCCACGGGACTTCGATCGGGTATGGCACTGACCCCTGTGGCCATGATGATGTGCTTGGGTTGTAGCTGCCGATCCACACCATCACATTTCAATTGGGCGTTCCATAGACCGGACTTCTCGTCAAATTGGGCGGTGACAAATTCGGTGTTACACCAGACATTGATCTCCATGGCTTGCACATAATTTTCAAACCAAACAGCAACCATGTCTTTGGGTAAATATTCTGGCCAAACTTCTGGAAATGGAATGTAGGGCAAATGATTGACGGTTCGCTGGTTGTGCAACACCAGGGCTTGATATCTTTTGCGCCAGTTGTCACCCACCCTTGGGTTGCGCTCTATGACCAAGCAGTCGATGTCCAACTGTCTCAATCGGGCCGCCACCGACAAACCAGCCTGTCCAGCCCCAATCACCAAAACAGTCGGTTGCCTATTTTCAAAACGGGCATCTTTTTCACGCTTTTCCAACCAATTGGGGCCCAGAAAGCTGCGCGAAAATCCATCCCCCAAATAAGCTTTTCGTTTGTAACGTTCTTCATGACCTGCAATTTCTACCAATGTGGTCATCAAAGTCCATGCCTTGGGTTCATTGGACTCTGGCTCAATCGTCAATCTGACAATGCCTTCACATGGCCCCACCTTGGTTTGAAAATCAAAAAAAACTTCGATGGTGTCTATGTTTGTTCTTTTGACCCACTGCACTGGCATGCGCTTTTCGTTGACTCTGAAATTTTGAGGGCCATGAAGTTGTGCGGCATCGATCAAAGCTTTGGACACCGCTGATCGACCTGAATGTGTGATGATTTCCCAATCAAGGGCCAACACATCACGCCAATGACAGTCTGAATGGAACAACATATCCATCTGTGCCATCGATGGTTGCGAAATGGCCAATGCAAATTTTTTGAGCCAATCTTGCGCAATAGATGGCGATGACGAAGGATCTGGTTTCATGCGATTTTCCGAATTGACTTGATTAATACCAGCTATTGGGCTGGGGTGGATTGAACCATGACATACAACAGTCTGTAAAGATCGCGACTGACAGCCTCTCCCAATTGAAGATTTTGCCAAGCGGTGGATTGATCCAAGGCTTTCCATGCGTGTTGAACATCTCGCTCCTGTCCCGCCTCCATCAGGATCACCCAATCTGTATGGCCATCTTGATGCCCTGTCACGCGAACCTGATCCATGCTCCGGCGAATGCCAGGATCATTGCACAAGACAGACACGCTTCCTATGCTGGAAAACGCGCCCAACAGCGGCAATACATCTTGCGTCAAACACGATTGAATATCAGATTGACTTGCTTTGGCACCCCGAATCCGAACCACACCCAAGACGCCACCTGTGCCGCTGCCAAGCACCGATAAAACCCGACAAGTCGCGCGAACGGTTTGGCTGTACCAAGCACGGCGCTGACGATCGCTGTCAGAAACGTGCTTGAGCAGCGCCACATAAGAGGGTGCGAGCAAATCTTCTGCAAAAGGAGTTTCGAACAACACCATATGGCTCGTAGATGCGTCAATGGCTTCATAACACTTACCTGCAGAAAAAACCGTACCCACCCTGCTGGGCATGTGGTCACTGAGGTACCAATCCAACCACAGCTGTCTGACCTCTGGCGCTATGTCGAACCAGTAAGCCAGTACTCCCTTTTCACTCATGGTAAAAACCCTTAATCAAAAATGGCGCTGTAGCCTCTTCTCCAGCGACCCAACCAACGCGGCGATGGTCATTTGATGGAGATGGCCCCATCATTGAAAATCATGATGCATCAATTATTCTGTGGTGCATGAGATTTGGAATTGTTAATTTGTTAAGCGTGGCTTTGTCAGCCACAAATGCACCCAAAGGATTGGTTTGAATTAAGATGAAATGACCGTTAACAGGAGCAACCCATGCATGTGACAGGCAAATGCCATTGCGGCGAAATTTCATACGAAGCGGATTTGGACCCCAGTATGGTTTCGATTTGTCATTGCACAGACTGCCAAATGATGAGCGGCTCTCCTTATCGGGTATCCGTCAGGGTGCCTGCAGAGCAGTTTCATATGCACTCAGGAATACCCAAAACCTACATTAAAACTGCAGAAAGTGGATCAAAACGGGCCCATAGCTTTTGCCCGAACTGCGGTACACCTGTTTATTCCTCGGACGTCACCGATCCCAAAAGTTACTCTTTGCGAGTTGGTTGCTTGGACCAACGTGACCATTTGACACCCCAAAAACAAATATGGCATCAATCATCTGTGCCTTGGTCCACCAACATTGTCAACATTACAAAGCTCACCAAGCAATGAGCCGTTGAGGTAAACATTCACGCGCAAATGGAGCTTGGAAATTTTGTAGCGCCTGGTTACCCAGATGATTTTTCGATGATGGCGACCATTGCCCTCAAGCTTCCAGGCTGCTCAAAGTCATGCAAAATTTTTAACAACTCAGTCGATCTGGGCCCCAGCAGTTTTTCGGTAGAGCTGAGAAACTTTTCATTGATGTCCGACCATCCCAGGGGTGCAGATGGACTTCCGCGAACACCTTGCGTATGTCCGCGTTCAACCTGTCCATCCTCATAAATCAACTCTATGGTCGAAGCCCATCTTTCCATCTCTTGTGAGGTATTGACACGGGTGATTTTTGTCAACGCTTGGACCGATGCATTCAAAATCCTTTCATCGGTGAAGCCTGACATATCGGCTGAAAAACCTCGCAGCCCCAGGGCTACGCAATAAGCGATGCTGAATTTGCCTTCCATGGGCGTGGAGGCGGTTTCTCGACCTGCCACTTTTTTGGCCAATGGGTTCACATTGACTCGAATTTCAAGCAAACCTTTATCACTGAAGGTGTCATGCATACCCCTGGCTGCTTCATGGGGTGCATGTGTGAGTTGGCAAGCCGCATAAGGTTTAAAGGTGTTGCCCAATATTTGCCACTTTGTGCCCAGGCTATCCAAATTGATTGAAATGGATTTTTGGAACAATCGACCGAGCATGCCCTGCGCATCGTCAAAAACATTTTGATATGCGTCCATACCCAGCAAGGCCAATTCAGCGGCCATCACACCATTCATCGCAGCTTTACCGACGTGAAATGGTTTGGCCATCGTCCCCCCCGACGACTGCAAACCTGCAGCTTGCGTAGCGGCCAAACCCAAAGCATTGGCAACTTGCTCTTGATTAAGTCCCAGAAGAGCTGCCACCGCGCATGTGGCCGAAAAATGCCCCAATATGCCGGTTGGATGCCAACCTGCAGCCGCCAAGGACGGGCCCAGACCCAAATCTCCCATCGCGGTGCCAACTTCAAACCCAGTGACAAAGGAATTCAAAATTTCCAACTCAGAAAGATTTTGATGCATTCCAATGGCCAACGTTGCCGCCAAAGTCGGGCCACTGGCATGAAAAGCCGACCCAAAATGCATATCATCAAAATCCAGGCTGTGTGACAAAGTCCCATTGACCAATGCCACAGCAGCAGCAGCACCTTTGTCACCGTAAAGATTGGTGGCGTGTCCATGGGTTTTCCACTGCCGCATTTGTTCTCGCACCAACGTGGGGGCCGAATCGGGCAAAGCAGCCAGGGACACAGCAAACCAATCCACCAAACATTTTTTGGCCATGTCGCGAATATCTGGCGGCAAGATTCGACCCGTAGTACCGCTCACAAACGAACATACCGACACCAATTTTTCGCTGTCAGTATCCATGGCGCTTATTCGGGCTCAATTCCAGCTGCCTTGAAGAGCGAGGCCAAGCGATCCAATTCTTTTCTGAGCATCACCATGGATTGCTCCGGTGTGGTGGTCACCACTTCGCCTTCACCTGATTTGGCAATCAGTGCCAAATGCTTTTCCGTGCGCATGGCTCTGTCAACAGCCAACTGTATTTTGATCACCACAGCAGCTGGGGTTTTCGCTGGCACCAACAGCAATGGCGTCACAGCGGCCTCAAAGTTGCCAAATCCGGGGGTTTCGGCCACGGCCGGCACATTGGGCAGAGACCGAACGCGTGTGGCACTGGCCACCGCAATCGGCTTGATTTTTCCATCTGCAATCAATGGCAGGGTGGTTGCCAAACCTGAAAAATAGAGATCAACATGACCGCCCATCAAATCAGCCAGAGCTGGACCGCCCCCTTTGTAGGGCACGTGGTTCATTTGCGTACCCGCTAAAAGGTTGAGCTGCACACCAGCCAAATGCGAGAGCCCGCCAACGCCAAAAGAGGCATAGTTGATTTTTCCAGGTCGCTGCTTGGCCAACTTGATCAAATCTGCCACGTTGTTGGCGGCCACGCTGGGGTGAGCCACCAAAATCAATGGCTGCTGCGGCAGCACTGTGACGGGGATGAAGTCAGCCAAGGTGTCGTAGGGCAGCTTTTTATACGCCCATCGATTTCCTGCATGCGCTGGGACAGTGGTGACCAATATGGTGTGCCCATCCGGCGCACTGCGGGCCACAAATTCAGATGCAGGCACGCCATTTGCCCCACCTTTGTTTTCCACCACCACTGTCTGCCCCAATTCTTTGCCCAAATCTTCGGCAATCCGCCTGGCAGCCAGGTCCGTGGTTCCACCTGCCGCATAAGCGACGACCAATTTAACCGGCTTTGTCGGGAAGTCCACACCTGACTGCGCTTGGGCAGGCTGCAAGGCCTGAAGCAGGCACAGCACCACCCCTATTGGAATAAGAAAACGACCCCATGTGAAGCTGCGTGAAGAACTGAGAAAGCTGTTCAATAAAAACATCGATGTCTCCTGCTGGTGTTGGTTTTAGATCAAAAAAATTCAATGCGATTGGGGTGAAGCGGTCTGAGCTTCCGGCAAATCCTCTGTTAAGACATTGTTTGCGGCATTTCGCCCAGCGATCCTTCCTGAAGTGAATGCCCAGCCCAAATGATGGCCATGGCCTTCCAACAAAACCCCACCCATGCCAGAAAATCCCGCCGCATACAAACCAGCCAAAGGCTGATTGTCAGAGCCCAAAACTTCTAACGCATCGGAAACAGCGACACCACCATCGGTGAAGTTGATTTTGTACAAAACAGGACCAATGGCAACAAAAGGCCCTTGATCTAAGCTCATGCGTCCAGTATCAAGACGCCCCGCATCGGCATTGAAGTCTTGTACAGTTTGTAGCAATGCGCTGGATGGCACACCTATTTTCAGGGCCAACTGTTCCAGCGTATCGGCTTCAAAAAAGATGTCTTTTCGGCTCTTGCGGTAGTCATCGACAGAGGCGTATGCAAAACCGGGAACGGTCGACACATAATTGGGCCAACCACTGAATTGGTTGGCCAATTTCGCATCAAACACCATATAAGCCATTTGGTCGGGTTGATTTGAAATGCCTGGGCCGGGAGAGTTCAATTCATCCGTGAATCTTTGCCCATTTTTATTGATCAAAATGGCACCCGCTTGCAGCAACTTGCTGGATGGAACAAGAACAGTGGTCAAAAATCCCATGACCAACGGTCGAACGATTGACCCTGGCAAATTTTCCAGCATATAGCGAATGCAACTCGTCATCCATTTGTGCGGCGGCAAATGATGGAGCCAATTTTCAGGCGGCGCCTGAAAGCGGATACCCGCCAAATACAAATGTTCATTGAGCACTTTGCCACCGATGTCCTCCACCATTTTTTGGCCATCGCCCGTGTTGTAGGCATTGACAGGGTTCACCAACTTCATATCGGTGCCCAAGCGTTGTGCTCTCTCGAATTGATCGCCGCTGTAATCGCCGCTGCACAAGACGACTCCGCCTCGGGCCACCACTTCACCCTGTTCATGTTCGCCTTGGTAACTCACGCCTGTGATGCGCCCATTGCTGCGCAAGAAGCCAGTGGCACGACATGAGGTTTTGATGACGACGCCCAGTTGCCGAGCCCTTTTTTCCAAATGAAAAATGTATGACCGTGAATTGGGTATGACAACGTGCATGCGGGGCTTGCGATGGGGCAACTCTTTCATGGGTCCAAAAAACTCAACGCCCATAGACATCAGCCAGCGAATGGTGTCGGGAACATTTTCGACCAACATCCGACTGAGTTTTTCGTTGTCTTTGAGCTTCAAGGGATTGTTAAATAATTGCAAGTCTTCAAAATGTGATTGAGGACTGTCCAATATGCCGTTGCTCAATTGTTGCGGCGTGTTGGTTGCCGTGATGGAACCAATAGACCATCTGGTGCTGCCACCCAAGTGCGGGGCTTTCTCCAAAAGCACCACCCGACGGCCCAGGGTCGCGGCTTCAATAGCAGCGGCAAGGCCACTGCCTCCCCCTCCAATCACCACCACATCGGTGGCGAATTCATTCGAAGCATCTTTCGTATCCAATGCGGCTGATGTCACGGTGTCATCCTTTGTCGAAAATAAATCATTTTTTCAGAGTTGTTAAACCAAGCTTGCTGAACCCATTGGTTTCGCCATGGCGTGAGTCGGGCAGCTTTCAGTTCGGGCGCATCCAAGCCGGCCGCGTCAGTCAAATAATGCAAAGCCAAGTGAGTTGACCCTGTGGACGAAGCAGTGTCCTTTTGAATGATTCGATACCGCTTTGTCATGGCCCAATGCTCACATTCGTAAATCATCGGTATGTGCTCATTTTCATACCAATCGTCGAATTCATCGCTCCATTGATCTGGCACGGCAAAAGCAACGCTGTAAAGAATATGTGCCCTATCGGGGTTAGATGTACCTTGCTGGCGCTTTTCAAAAGTGAGTTGAGCCAACGCCTGTTGCACCTGTACGGTCGGTGTCGTTTGATAACTTGCAAAAGGAGCCGTTTGATCACGTCCGTTCGGCCCCTGCATTTCCATCACGATGGCCAATTGATTGACATTGAATGCGCAGTAACAGGACACACTGCCATTTCCAATGGGACTTTTAAAATGCTGAATTAATTCCTTATCCCGCCATTGCGCCATTTCTGGCAAAGTCATCCCATTTGACTTGATCTTCGCCATCCATATGAATTCATCCATTCCGATTGGCCTCAGTGGTGGGTTAACTGTCAATCAAAGGCATCCTAATGAAATTCATGGACGCCACACTTGCCGTAAGTTAATGGACTCTGCGTGATCAAGCAATACGGCAAATGCTGAGATATCCTTTGTGAAATGCAAAGCTTGGAAAAGTCTAGGGTTAACGCTGACGAAACAGTCAGTTGGCCTGGTCAATTAAATCCATCAATTCTTTGGCGAAAACCGGCAACTCATCCCTTTTTCGAACACAGATTCGCAGCTCCCGCATGGCCCACTCATCCAAGAGCTGAACTGTCTTCAACCGCATTGAGGAAGCATGTCGCTGAGCGACCATTTCTGGCATGACCCCAATGCCAACATTGGCTTCAATCATCCGCGACATGGCATCAAAACTTCCCACTTGGATGCGTTGACGCATGACACCAGGCAAAAGACTGACTTCCTGCTTTAAAAATGAGTGGGTGGCGTTGTTAGAGGCCAAGCCAATAAATTCATACTCCAAGGCTTGCGCAAATTGAATTTCAGCGCAGAGCGCCAAAGGATGGTCCCATGCAACAGCCAATACCAATCTGTCTTTTTTATATGGAAAAGACTCTAAGCCGTCTGCTCTCACCAACGCCGAAATGACGCCAATATCGGCCAAGCCTTCGCGCACGGCCTGCACAATATCCAAACTGAGTCGCTCGTTCAAGTCAACCGTCACATGCGGGTGCGAGATGAAAAATTTGGCCAACACACCAGGCAGCAATTCAGAGATGGCAGTTGCATTTGCATACAAACGAATATGGCCTCGCACCCCTTCAGAAAAAGGCTGCATATCCTCTTGCAAGTGTGCAATTTCATCTAGAACAGCCTGTGCACGGTTGAGGAGCAGTTCTCCAGGCGGCGTTAAAGTGACGCCACGCTGCGCCCGTCGCAACAACTGAGTCCCTAAAGCTTGTTCCAAATTCTTAATTCGCAGGCTGGCAGCAGCCAAAGACAAGAACGATTTTTGCGCTCCCTTGGTCAGACTGCCCTCTTCTGCCACTTTCACAAACAAACGCAAATCAACCAAGTCGAAATGCGTTGGCTTGTGGGTCAGATGGACCTTGCTCAAGATGTTTATCTCTGCCATTTTTGGATGCCTCATTCAAACTGCGGATACATCAGAGATTCTTTTTCACCTTGGGCTGAAATTGACATTGAAGAATTGCACATGCCGACATATTTTGCGCTTATGCAATGCGACTTTGGATGCGATCAACTCATGGATAACCATTAATCAAGGTCATGAGACCAATGCTCCAATCGGGCATCAGCGTGACAATGGGTGTCTGCGCATTAAGATAGAACAATTGATTGCGTTCACAAGGAAGGCACATGATGGCTCAACAAGGACTCACCTTGTCTGGAAAGAAAATATTGATCTCTGGCGCGTCTGCAGGGATTGGCAGAGAAACAGCTTTGCTTTTGGCCTTGCAAGGTATGAAGGTGCTGGCATTGGGAAGAAATGCAGATGCTTTGCAGTCTTTGCAAGATTTGGCCCCCGCTGGCAGTGTGCGCTGGTTGGCTGGCGACCTCAATGACACCACTTATCTGGATGCGTTAGAACCTGAATTGTCGGATGTAGATGTTTTTCTCAACAACGCGGGTGTGTTGCGTTATGCCCCAGTCATGGATTTGACCGCAGAAGATTTTTCATGGATGTTCCAAACCAATGTTTTGGCATCCATACAGATCACCCAAAGGGTGGCGCGCCACATGGTGGCCCGTCGCCAGGGCCATTTGGTGTTCATGACATCCATTGCGGCCAGAGAGGTGTATCGAACCGCTTCCGCTTATTGCGCGACAAAGCATGCCCTGTCTGCCATGGCCCGCTCGTTTCGCATGGAGTTGCAAGAATTCGGGATCAAGGTCAGCGAGATCGCTCCAGGCATGGTGGACACAGATATCCGCGCCAGCAGTGATCACCCCGTGGTGATTGCTGCCATTCAAAATAGAAAATTCTCACCCTTGAGCCCTGCCGAGGTGGCCTCTGCCGTTTTGTTTGCCCTTCAATCCCCACCCAACTTGTGCCCAGACTTGATTGAACTGCGGCCACAAGGTTCCGTCTGACAACTGCCCTTCAGGAGTTAACCATGGCACGTCCATCTGCATCCAAATCCAATTCGCCCGCTTCGAAATCTGAGAAATCAAAGACCAAGTCTGTGCCTGCGAAGCTTGCCAAGGTGACCAAGGCCATCAAAAGCCCCACCAAAGGTTCGCCAGCCAAACCCATCAAGAGCGGCAAATCCAAAACCACAAAGGCCACCATCAAACCCTTGAAGGTAGCCAAAACCACGCGCTGGACAGCGCAAGATTTCATGGTTCAGCACCTGAAAAGTGGCAAATTCAAAACAGGCCTGCGCAGCTACGCCGCTTACCGCGATTTGGGGGTGCAGCAAGCCACGGGCGGAGTGGTGCAAGCCCATGTGATTCGCCTGCTGGGCGCCTGTGACCCTGATGTGGTCTCCATTCGACACCTGCATGGCGTCCAATTTCAGTTTCTTTACATGCTCAAAGGCTGGATGATCGGCGAATACAACGGACGCCGCGTCAAAATGGAAGAAGGCTCCTGCTGGATACAACCCAACTCCATACCGCATACCGTGCTGGACTATTCAGAAAACTGCGAAATGATTGAATTGATTTTGCCCGGCGACTTTAAAACCGTTGAGCTTTGAGTTTGTAGCAACACTTGGAAGAATACCCAAGCGTTTCCCCAATCATGTCCAAGGGAAGTGATTCCCCATGGCGACTTCAATAGCCAAGGTATTCAGTGACCATGGGCGATGGTTTCACCGCCATCCACCACCAAAGTAACACCGGTGATGAAGCTGGCTTCATCTGAATGCAAAAACAATGCAGCATGGGCCACGTCCCATCCCGTGCCTTGTTTGCCTTTGAGGGGAATGCGCCGATCGCGATCTGCCACCACGTCCTCTCTTTTGTGTCCTTTGGCCACCCTGTTTTCAATGGCCATGGGCGTGTTCATCAAACCGGGCAAGATGGCATTCACACGGACACCATATTTCGCATTGCCAGCGGCCATGTTTTCCGTCATCGCATTCAACGCCGCCTTCATGGTTTTGTAACCCAGCAGGGGGTAAGCTTGAATGGAAGCCACTGAAGAAATGCTCACAATGGATCCATGGCCTTGCTCGCGCATAAAAGGCAGTGCGTGTTTGGCTGCAAACCAAGCACTTTTCACATTGACCGCAAAACTCGCGTCAAATGAAGACTCGGTCAACACATCAGCGGTTGCGTCCCCCACTGACAAGCTTGCGCCAATGTTGTTGTGCACGATGTCCATGCGATGGTGTTCAAGGTGCACCGCGGCCAGCAGCGCTTGAACTTCAGTTTCGTGGGTCTGATCGACTTGCATGGCCTGGGCTGATCCACCTTCAGCCACAATCATTTGCACGGTTTCTTGCGCTGAACTCAGATCGCGGTCGACCACCACCACGTGAGCCCCCTCTCGGGCCAGAACCACGCTGGTGGCGCGCCCATTGCCAATCGTCTGCCCGGGCGTTTGCCCACCGCCAAAAACCACCGCCAATTTGTTGGCCACACGACTGCCCATGTCATCTCCTGATGTTGGATTAAATTGGTGCTGCAAGCAGCGTTTTCACAAGCCCCGTGTCTGCAATAACCCAAGCCCTTTTCAAGCGAAGCGCTTGTTCATGGCGGTGACAAACAAAGTCATATCGCCCCACACTGAAAGTTCGGGTCTCACCCTCTAAATTGGTTTGAAACAAGCTGTAACCCGCTTGAAAATGCAAAGACTCTGGTTCGGCGCTCAAAATTTGTGGCATGCCAATGATGTGCCGGGCCCAATGAAAGTTATGCTCGTTGACATTTCGGTAAGACTGGATGCGATCACTGAGCATGGCACGGTTATCACACCAAATCAAGGGTGCGGGCAAGCCCAGCTCTTCATTTTCACGAGAGTAGACTTTGTACTCCGCCTGCGGTTCAAACAACTGGACCCAATCCTCCAGCCGGTCTTGGTCCAGCAGCATGCCATATTGGGACAGGAATGACATCGCCTCCCAGGTGAATTGGGGCGTCATCGGATTCCCCCTTCGGGTTCCATGCCCATCAACTCCGACCAGTAAGACCAAAACCCTCGAATGGGCGTCTCCGTGACCCGGTGTTCCAGGTCTCGAATGGGGCCCAAGCCACCCATTTGAACCAGGCTGTGGCTGGCCGTCTCACGGCGTGTGGCTTTTTGCACAATTTCAATGGCCTCACCATCCTCCATGCTGACCAAGCCAGCGGGGCCGACCAAGTTGGCACTGATCAAACGGTGTCGCGTCATTTCGGGGGTGTCGTCCTCATACCCAAACAAGGTCTGAAAAATTTCATGCGCGCCCACGCCTTTGGGCCTGATTTGACGGCTGCTCAAACTGTTGTTGATTTGAATGATGATCGCATTGGGGAAAAACGTGGGCGTGGCCAGATTCAAACCATCGGCAAACTCGTGTCGATATGCCAAGATCTTTTGATCAGACAAACGCATTCGGTCAAGTTCAACACCGCTGATGCCCGCGTAAGCTTCTTGCGCTTGGCTTTGGGTGTCTGAATTGCTGAAGGCATAGTTCATGTTGTGGCGATGCCGCTCATCCATGCGCACCCCGCCTTTTTGGGTGGCTCGATCCACACCATAAGTGACGAAAAATTCGTGCAACAGACTGGCGTGATAGGTGTCGCGTAAATTTTCAGCGTAGAGCTTCCAATTGCCTTCAATCAACTGGCGCGTATAGCCCAGAATCTTGATGGGTTTGTGCATGAAGCGCTTGATCATCCCCGTGCCAAACTCGCCCAGGTAAGACTCAATGGGCTCTGCATCTTCAGAAAAAGTGCCAAACAACACCCCGTGGTAATTGGCCAGCCTCAGGGCTTTGGGGTGATGCGCCTGCATATCAAAGTCTGGCGGCATTCCACCTTGGCCTTGCAAGCCTCGGCGAAAGGGAACGCCAATCAACTCGCCTTTCTTGGAATAGCACCAACGGTGATAGATACAGACATGATCGGTTTTACAGTGGCCCGACACTTCGCGAACAATTTGCGCGCCCCTGTGGCTGCATCGGTTCACGAATGCGTGCAACTGTCCGTCGTCGTTGCGCGACACCACCACAGGTGTGTCGCCAACCCAAGTTGTCCGAAAATCGCCGGGCTGGGGTACCTCCGCTTCAAAAGCCAAATAACTCCAGCACCGGCCGCGAAATACCCGCTCCATTTCAAGTTGGTACAAGTCGGGGTCGTGGTAGACCGAATAGGGCACCCGGGAATAGTCATTGTGGGGCCAGTCAATGCGCATGGCGTTCTCCATCAAAAAGCAAAGCGCGGCTCAGGCAAGCCTTTGACGCCGGGTTCAAAGCACAGCACATGCCCAGCCCATGGTTGGTCTTGCCGCTGCGCGGGGCTCAAATGCATCCGAGCCGTGGTGATGAACAAGGTCCCCAAATCATGACCACCAAACATGACCGAGGTCGGTTGTTGGACAGGCAAGTCAATCACATTGATGGGCTTTCCACTGGCGTCGAGGTGGCGCAACTCTGATCGGTCAAAAAGCGCACACCACACACCCCCTTCGGAATCCACCGTCAATCCATCTGGGCCACCCACCCCTGGTTTGAACTGTGCAAAAACCCTGCGATTGGCAATTTCCCCTCGCGCCAAATCACTGTCGTAGGCATAAATGCACCCAGCTGGTGTGTCAGCAAAGTACATGGTTCGGTTGTCTGGGCTCCAAGCAATGCCGTTGGAAATCGTCACCCAACTGGTATCCATCTCGCTGATGCGTTGCAGCCCATCCATTCGGTAAAGCGATCCAATGGCGCGCTCCGTGCGGCGATCCATGGTGCCGCACCAAAAGCGCCCCAAGCGGTCGCATTTGCCGTCATTGAAACGTGTTTCGCCCAAAGTCAGCCCTGGCATGTCCAACCATTGCACCGCCCCATCTTGGGGTTGAAAAATCGCGGGTCCATGGCGAAACATCAAGAGCAGGCTGCCATCGTTTCGAAGGGCCATTGAACCGGGATACTTGGGCAACTTCCATTGGTGCAACAACTGGCCGTGTGCGTTCGCGCAAAACAAATGGGGATCGTCCACATCGAACCACCACAAACATTGCTTGATGGGGCACCACAAAGGCCCCTCTCCCAAGCCGTTGCCGCAATCGATCCAACTTCGCAGGTTCATCCCAGTCATTCCACCATCAAGTCTTGGCCTTGACTTCAACGCCCATGGATTGCTCGATCACGCGTATGACGTTGGTGAAGTCTTTGTCGCCGCCAAAATCATCGTTGGTGCGCTTCCATATGTCGCGCACCGCCATCGCCACTGGCATGGATACCCCCAGTGCCTGGCTCTCTTCTATGCACAATCGCACGTCTTTGTACATGAGGGCGGTGGTGAAACCATAGTCAAATTTGCGCGGCAAGATGGAGCGCGGGAACTTATCGCGGCTGGCCGTGCTCATTCCACTGCCTGCGTTGATCACATCGATCATGATGCTGGGGTCCAGTCCGGCTTTGACCCCCATGCCAACGGCTTCTGAGGTGATGGCCATGGCCGCAGCAGACAAGAGGTTGTTGGCCAACTTCATGGTTTGTGCCATACCTGGCCTGTCGCCAATGAAGAACAGCTTGCCAATGTTTTGGAGCACCGGTGTCAAACGCTCATAGGTGGCGTGCTGACCAGAGACCATCACCGCCAAAGTACCGGCGATGGCACCACCTCGCCCGCCAGAGACGGGGGAGTCCACAAACTCGATGCCTTTGGCCGCCAAGGCGGCATGCACCCATTGAGCCATGCCAGAGCCGGTGGTGGAAAGGTCCACCACGGTCTTGACTTTGGTGCCGTGGATCAAGCCTTTTTCGCCGGTGGTGACCTCTTTCACGATGTCGGGTGTGGGCAGTGAAATCAGCACCGTGTCAACCGCATCTCCCACGGCTTGAACAGACGCAACCACCTGGGCACCTTTTTGTGCCAAGGCCTGCGCCACCGTAGCATTGACGTCAAAAACCGTGAGGCTGTAGCCATCCTTCAA
>CAMDJU010000009.1 GCA_945900695.1 Bordetella parapertussis
ACTGCGGGTGACGTCTCCTGTACAAGCCCATGCTTGGCCACCGCTGGCTTTGATCTCTTGGCAAACACGATCGGCACGCTGGGGGTCGATGTCGTTGATGGTCAACACAGCCCCTTCTTCGGCCAAGCGCTTGGCAATGCCTTCACCAATGCCGTTGCCAGCACCAGTGACCAAAATGGATTGACCTTTGACCCGCATATGTAACCCCTCTTGTGAAACATGCCATGGTGGGCAATGAAGGGGGAAATCTTCCCACAAGAATAGGGGCCATCAGGCTGGGGTTTGCCTGCCCCTGTCGGGGGCCTTTCAGTCTTTGGGCTTGCTGCTGTTGAAAGACCAAATCAAATTGAACTGCTTGGCTTTGACATACGACAGGCAATCAAAACGGATGCTGGTGGAAGTGATTTTTTCGCAGGTGTAGGAGTTGGGTTGAATGCGCGCCTTGCAATAAAGGCGCTGGTCATTGGAAGAGATTTCTTCGCAAAAGCGGGGGTTGTTTTGCGCCCCAGCTTCGCACATGAGTCGCATGTCTTTGGTGGGCTTTTTGTCGCAGTTCTCAGCCCATGCAGCGTTCAAAACCAAGGCCGAAGCCAGAAATACCCAATGCCATTTTTCAATCACAGTTTCGCCCATCTGAAAGTCGAGACGGAATCTTAAGCGCGAACAATGGGAGTGGAAATTTATTTTTATATCCCCTAGCAGGGGTGGGTGTAAAAAAGTTTTAGAGATCGCGTGACGATTTGAAGTCAGGCGGTGGTCGAAACTGTTCGGCCACCGCGCCTTTGATTTTTTGCACCAGCAAGCCCGTGGTTTCTTGTCGCAGGGTGACCAGCCGCAAACGGATATATGCCGCTTGGGCTTTTTGGGGTTCGCCTTCGCTTTCAACCAGAGCCTGTGCCCACAAACCATCGCGGCGTATGCCTTGTTGCATCTCACGCATCACCATGGCGTGCAAAAGTTCTTCAGAGGGTGCGCTGGCCATAAGGTCTTTCAATGGGGGAAGGTTAGGTGGTCTCAGGACTTGCGGCGCTGTGCCGCCTTCAAGCCGCTTGGAGGCGTCGGCACAGGGCGTCGCCCGTTTCCCGGGTGCCCAAGAGACCGCCAATATCGCGGGTGCATTCACCGGAGGCCACGCAGTCGCTGACCGCTTTTTCCATGGCCTGAGACGCGGCCCAAAAATGGGGTTTGTGGTGACGCGCAGCATGCCATGCCAATAGCATGGCCGCAGACAAGACTTGCGAGAAGGGGTTGGCAATGTTGCGCCCTGCGATGTCTGGCGCAGAGCCATGCGCGGCCTGGCCCATGGCATGTTGGGCGCCGGCATTCAAAGAGCCGCCCAAGCCCAAGCTGCCCGATAACTCGGCGGTGAGGTCAGACAAGATGTCGCCAAACATATTGGTGGTGACGATCACATCAAACTTCTCCGGTGAGCGGACCACATGGGCCATCATGGCGTCAACAATGAAGTCATCCACCGCCACATCGGGAAAGTCTTGACCCACGTCGGCGCAGGCTTGCAAAAACAAGCCATCGGTGATGCGCAGCACATTGGCTTTGTGCACCAGGGTGAGTCGTTTTTGGCGCAAGCGGGCCAATTCAAATGCGCTGCGGGCAATGCGCTCGCAGCAAACACGGGTGATGCGGCGCATCGATATGGCGACATCCTCGGTCACCAAAATTTCGCTGTGCCCCAAGGCCATGTTGCGATCGGCATAAAACCCCTCGGTGTTCTCGCGCACCACGACCAGGTCAAATGGCCCGGTCAGGGTTTTGATGCCGGTGTAGGTTTTGGCCGGTCGAATATTGGCATACAGGTCGAGGTTTTTGCGAAAAAACTTGGATGGGTTGATCTCGCCCTTGGACTCATCTTTAAAGTCGTAAGTGGCCATGGGGCCCAGCAGCAGGCCATCGGCGGCTTTGACTTTGTCCAGCAAGCCCTGCGTGACCGTGGCGCCATGTTGGCGCAAACTGTCATGGCCTGCGATGTCATGGCTCAGTTTCAAGCCCAGGCCAAAGACCGCGTTGGCTTTTTCCAGCATGGCTACGCTGACTTGCATGGTCTCGGGGCCAATGCCGTCGCCTGGGATGATGACGATGTCCATGTCAATTCACTCTGCTTTGAGATTGGCTTCTTTGACCAGCTTTTCAAATTTGACGGCCTCGTTGCGCACATACTCTGCAAACTCTGCCGGCGTGTTGCGGGGCACGCTCAAGTTGTCCGCATCAAAGCGTGCGCGGATATCGGGGCTGGCCAAAATGGCATTCACCTCTTTGTTCAGGCTTTGCACCACCGCAGCGGGTGTGTCGGCAGGTGCAAACAAACCGCCCCACAGCGAATAGCTAAAACCTGGAATGGCCACCTCGGCCACGGTCGGCACTTGCGGCAGGGAGGTCATGCGTTGGGGCGTGGTCACTGCCAAGGCTTTGAGTTTGCCGCCTTTGATCTGGGGCACGGCCGCCGACGCGCTGCTGAAAAACATTTGAATCCGGTTGCCCATCAAGTCGGCCATCAGCGGGCCCACGCCTTTGTAGGGCACATGCACCATATTGAGCTTGGCGCCCACCGACAAAGCCACTGCGGCCAAATGGCCTGGCGTGCCCGCGCCCACCGACGCAAAACTGAACTCGCCCGGTTTGGCGCGGGCTTGTTGCAGCAATTCACTCAGGGAGTTATAGGGCGCGTCCACAGGGGCGAGCAAAACCAGTGGCGCATTGCCAATCAGCACCACGGGAACCATGTCTTTGAGCGGGTCGTAGCCCAGGTCCTTCATCAGCACCCGATTGACCGCAATCTCGCCGGTTTGGCCCAAAAACAAGGTGTATCCATCGTTGCGGGCTTTGACCGCCAAACGCGTGCCCACGGTGCCTGACACGCCAGGTTTGTTGTCCACCAAAACGGTTTGTTTGTAAACCGAGGTCAATCGCTCGCTGACCAAACGGGCAAAGGTGTCGCCTTGGCCGCCAGGTGCATACGCCACGATGATGCTGACCGGTTTGGTGGGGTAGTCGCCTTCAGCAGCAGCGGCGCTGCCCAGGGTCGCCATCAAGCCCATGCACAGTGCAGCGCACAGGCTTTGGCGCCTGGAAAGTGTCAAATTCAATGTCAAAGGTGTTTTCATGGGTAACTTTCTGAAATAAGTGGGTGCGCCAGTCGTTGCAACGCTCAAGCCAGCAAGCGCTGGCGAATGGTCTCGGGGCTGAGGACTTCCAAGGGCGGCTGCCCTTGGTTGGGGATGCCGACTTGGGTGGCGTTGAGCAACATGGACACCATGGTGTAGGTGCCTGACAAAACAATCAGGTCAATGACCTGTTGCTCGCCCAAAATTTGCATGGCCTTTTGCCACAAAGCGTCATTGACTTGGTGGTTCAAGGTGAGTTGGATGCAGAAGTCATAAACCAATGCTTGGGTTTCGTCCATGCGTTGCGGGCGCTGGCATTGGCGCAAATCGTCGGCCATGTGCTGCGGCAAACCAGCGCGGATCGCTATGGGCTCATGCGCCCACCATTCGTATTGGGCATTCGACACCCTGGCCTGAATCAGAATGGCAAATTCGTTGAGGGCTTTGGGCACCGAGGTTTTAAAGCGCAAATAGTCCAGCAGATCAAAACAGCGCCGCGCCATCTCGGGGCTGCGCATCAATGCGTTGTAAGGCCCACCCAGCCCGGCGCTGGAGATCTTCAAAATATCGTCGGCCAAGGGGCGAACCTCGGGGGGCAGTTCTTCGTAGCTGCGCAGGGGGAATCGTTCGGTCATGTGGAGGCTCCAGCCAAAGTGTGAAGGGATTGAAAAAAGGTACGGCGCGTGTTCGTGAAATAAGGCCGACAGCGGCTGCTCCAATCGCTGGCGCGCACGGCCAGCCAGTGGGGTGAACCCATCACCTCAGGGGAGGTCAGGTCATAGCAGGCAAAAGAGCGCGGTCCGTGGTCGTGGTTGATGTAGCGCTGGGCACACACACAGCCCTCGACCATCGCCAAGCCGGGCATGTGTTCTTGCGCATACCACCGGGAAATTTCTTCATCCCAACCCGGCGCAGGGTCGGTTTGCACGGTGTAGTGGGTGGCGATGTGGGCGTTGGGGCTGGCACTGGCGCAGTCAAGCACCCGTTGTAAGCGCGAAGCCTGTGCATCGTGCCCCGCCCACTGCGAGAGGCTGATTTCCCAGGGTGTGACTTGGTCCAAATTCAACAGGGCGGCTTGTTCGAAATGGACATACACATGCGTCAAGGCTTGGCCGTTCTCATCCTTGGCGGTGCAGGTCAAGCGGACCGTATGGGCCGCTGGCGACAATGATGCCCGCGCCCAGGTGGTCCCATCGCACGCGCCCAAATCGGCTTGCAGACGCAGCAACAAACAATGGGTCAACACCATGTTCAGTCGGCTTTGATTTTTTTGTCGCGAATGACCCAACTCCATTTGGTCAAATCGGCCTTGACCAAGTTGCTCAATTCAAGTGGGCTGTTGCCAGCAGGCTCGGCACCCGAGGCCACAATTTTGGCGCGCACGGCTTCTGTGGCCAAAGTGCGGCGCAATGCTTGGTTGATGCGATCGATCTCCGCGCTGGGTGTGCCTTTGTGCGCAAACAAGGCGTACCAATTGTCCGAGTCAACACCGGCGACGCCCATTTCCTGAAAGGTTTTTACATCTGGAAACAAGGGGTGACGGCGGGTAGAGGCCAAAGCCACAGGCTTGAGCTTGCCACTTTTGATGTGCCCGATAAGTCCGGGGATGTCACCAAAAAAACCGTCCACATGGCCGGCCATGACATCGGTGATGGCCGGTGCTGCGCCCTTGTAGGGCACATGAACCAAGTCGGTTTTGGTGGCGTCGGCCAGCAACTCCATGGCCAAATGGGGCACGCTGCCCGTGCCTGAGGAAGCCATGGTGACGCGCTTTTGTTTGGCCACATTGATGAACTCTTGTGGGTTGTTGGCCGGGTAGTTGGGGTGCACCACCAGCATCTCCACGTTGTTGACCACCAGCGACACCGCGGCCAGGTCGCGCACCGGGTCGTAGGGCAGGTTGGGGTAGAGGCCTGGGTTGATGGAAATGGCGCCCACACTGGACAACCACAGCATTTGACCGTCTGCGGGCGCTTTGAGCAAAGCCTCCGCAGCGATCGCGCCATTGGCGCCTGCGCGGTTTTCGACCACCACTTGTTGGCCCAATTCTTTGCCCAGTTGTTCGCTGATGGTGCGGGCGATGAAGTCCACGGGACCGCCGGGTGGGAAGGCCACCAGCAATCGCGTGACCTTGGTTTGTGCCCAAGCGGCCGAGCCCAAGCTGAGCCAAGCCAACAGGGCACAGGCGGCCCAGCGTTTCATGCAGTTGAATGTCATCAAAGTCTCCAATCGGTTGTGGTTGTCACATCATGCATCAGCATGGGGTTAATCGCAGCGCACCGACATGCCACCGTCAACGACGATTTCAGTTCCGGTGATAAAGCGCGCTTCTTCGCTGGCCAAAAACAAGACAGCCCGGGCGGTATCGCGCCCGTCGCCCATGAAGGGCAGGGGGATGCGCGCTTGGCGCGCTTGCAACAGGGATTGGACATCACCGCCAGCGCGTTGGCCGGCCAATCGCGTTTCCACCATCGGTGTGTGCAACTGCCCTGGGACAACGGTGTTGACCCGGATGCCTTGTTTGGCATATTGAACGGCCACCACTTTGCCCAATTGAATCACGCCCGCCTTGGTGGCCGCATAGGCCACTTGTGCCGCACCGGTCCAGCGCATACCGGAGGTCGAGGCGATGTTGACAATTGCCCCCGCGCCTTGGGCCGCCATGATGGGCAGCACATGTTTGCAGCCTAAAAAGACGCTTTTGAGGTTGTGATCGACTTGGGCGTCCCACACCGCCTCACTCATCTCCACCGGCCCCCCAGCGGCCGAGCCGCCGACGTTGTTGACCAGCACATCGATGCGACCCCAACGGGCCATGGCGTGGTCAACGCAGGCCTTGATGGCGTCTGAGACGGTGACATCGCAGGCCAAGGCCTCGATGCTGCCCCCACTGGTCAGTGCCGCTTTTTGCGCCAAGCTCAAGGTTTCGTCCATGCGGGCCAGTTCGCGATCCAAGGCCAGCACATGGGCCCCTTCTTCAACCATTTGCACCGCAATCGCGCGGCCATTGCCCCAGCCCGGGCCTACTGAGCCTGCGCCGCTGACGATAACCACTTTGTTGATAAAACGAGCCATCTAAAAACTTATCAGTGGTTGGCAAAGCGGTACAAGGCTTGTGGGTTGTCCACCAACACTTGTTGGCGCAGGGCTGCGTCGGGGGCCATTTGCCAAATGGCGTCGACCAATGCGCCATCGTCGGGCACATGGGTGTGGTTGGGGTGGGGCCAGTCGCTGCCCCAGACGCACTGGGTCGGAAAGCGCTCGACCAAGGTGCGCGCCAGCAACAAACCTGCTTGGTAGGGTGGGGTGGAATCGATGCGGTCGATGCCACTGACCTTGACATGCATGCCAGGCTGGCCAAGCAGCTCACACAAGGCCATAAAGTCGGCATGGGCCGGGCCAAGTTGGGCATCCACCCGGCCCATGTGGTCGATCACCACGGGCACCGCGCTTTGCGCCAACACCGGTGCCAAGGTGTGCACCATGGCGGATGGAAAGTGCACTTGCAGGTGCATCTGCAAAACGGCCAGACGATGGGTCAATGCCAACAAAGCTTGGGTGTCCACCGCACCGCCCAGGTGCGGCATGAAGTTGAACCGCACGGCGCGAAACCCAACGCCCGCCAGCCGCTGCAACTCGCTGTCGCTCACATCCAGGGGGGCCAAAGCCACGCCCAGGTAGCGCCCTTGGCCCGCCGCAATGGCGTCTTCCACCACCCGGTTGTCCATGCCGTGCACCGCTGATTGCACGATCACGCAGCGGCCAATGCCCAAATGCCGGTGCAGATCGAATAAGCGCTCTTTGGGCGCGTCCACGGGTGTGAAGTTGCGGCTGCTGGCATACGCAAAACGTTCGGCAGGCCCAAACACATGCACATGGCTGTCACAGGCCAGCGGCGGCAGTTGCTGATCTGGGCGCGAAGGATGGGGGTTGTACGTCAAGACGGGTGGGTTCATGGGGCCTCGCTGAAGAGCGACATTGTGCCGTTTCTGGCGTCAGGACTGGCGCGGGTTTGACCGACTGAACTTTAGATGTAACCGGTGGTTCCAGGTGGCTCCATTTCTGGCCCCATGGGGTGCGCATGCGCGTCTCCTTAGAATGCGCGACGGTGACACAATGCACCCCCTGGGTTTGCTGCGCACCGCGCAAGCAAGTAGCCAGCGGTGTGATTCGATTCGAAAGCCAAGCATGATCAACAAAATCGCCGCTTCCGTGGAGGAAGCCGTGGGACCGGTTGCCGATGGCGCCACCATCATGGTGGGCGGTTTTGGCACGGCAGGCATCCCCAATGAATTGCTCGAAGGTTTGATGCGCGTCTTGCACGATGGCTCGGCGCGCAACCTGGTGGTGGTCAACAACAACGCAGGCAATGGCGAAACCGGCTTGGCAGCCTTGCTCAAGACGGGGCGGGTGCGCAAAGTGGTGTGCAGTTTCCCCAGGCAAGTGGACAGCCAAATTTTTGATGCGCTGTACCGCAGTGGTGACATTGAATTGGAATTGGTGCCCCAGGGCAACTTGGCCGAACGCATCCGCGCTGCGGGTGCGGGCATTGGCGCTTTTTTCTCACCCACGGCCTATGGCACCGATCTGGCCCGCAATCCCGATGGCAGTTTGCGCGAAACCCGTGAGATCAATGGCCGCATGCATGTGCTGGAGCACCCCATTCATGCGGATTTGGCGCTCATCAGAGCCGAGCGCGGTGACCGCTGGGGCAATCTCACCTACCGCAAGGCCGCGCGCAACTTTGGGCCGGTGATGGCCATGGCCGCACGCCGCACCGTGGCTTCGGTGCATGAGGTGGTGGAATTGGGCCAGCTCGATCCCGAGACGGTGGTCACGCCCGGTATTTTTGTCTCCCAAGTGGTGCAGGTGCCGCGCGTGCAAACGCAGGGCGGCGGTTTCAAGGCATGAGGTTCACATGACACACCAACGCAGAAGCAAAGACCACATCGCCGCCCTGGTGGCCAAAGACATTCCCAATGGGGCCTATGTGAACTTGGGCATTGGCATGCCCACCCTGGTGGCCAACCACTTGCCAGCCGGTTTGGAAATCATTTTGCACAGCGAAAACGGCATTTTGGGCATGGGCCCAGCACCGGCTGAAGCGGATCAGGACTTTGATTTGATCAACGCGGGCAAACAGCCTGTGACCCTGTTGCCGGGTGGTGCCTTTTTTCACCATGCCGACAGCTTTGCCATGATGCGCGGTGGGCACTTGGACATCTGTGTGCTGGGGGCTTTTCAAGTCAGTGCCACCGGAGATTTGGCCAACTGGCACACCGGCGAGCCCGGTGCCATACCGGCCGTTGGTGGGGCCATGGATCTGGCCATGGGGGCCAAGCAAACATGGGTGATGATGGATTTGCTGACCAAACAAGGCGCAAGCAAAGTGGTGGCCCAGTGTACCTATCCGCTCACGGGTTTGGGCTGCGTCAAACGCATTTACACCGATTTGGCCACCTTGGACGTCACGCCCCAAGGCCTCAAATGGGTGGATGCGGTGGATGGTTTATCACTGGCCGATTTGGAGCGATTGGTGGGTTTGCCCATCGCCGCGTGATTTTTTCATTTTTTAATTTCTAACAGGAAGCAGCATGGCTAATAAAGTGGGATGGATTGGATTGGGCCGCATGGGCGAGGCCATGGTCAAGCGTTTGACCCAAGCCGGGCATGGCGTGGATGTGTGGAACCGCACCCGCAGCAAAGCCGAACCCTTGGTCGAATATGGCGCCACCATTGTCAACAACAAGCTCGACTTGGCCGCTTGTGAGGTGGTTTTCACCATGGTGTCGACCACCGATGATTTGAAAGAGGTGTTGTTCGCCGAAGGCGGCTTGGTGACAGGCAAAACCCTGCCCAAGATGGTGGTCGACAGTTCGTCGATTTCGCAAGAAGGCTCAGCCGAAGTGCGTGAAGCGCTGGAGAAGATGGGCGTGGCCTATTTGTGTGCGCCGGTGTCGGGCAATGCCAAAGTGGCCAAGGCGGGCAAGCTGTTGGTGGTGGCTTCGGGCCCGCGCAACTTGTATGACCTGGCCGAGCCGTATTTGCAGGCCATGGCGCGCAAAACCATGTGGGTGGGCGAGGGCGAATTGGCCCGGGTGTGGAAGATTGCACACAACACCATGTTTGGTGTGGTGATTCAAAACCTGTGCGAAATCACCGTCATGGCCGAAAAGGCGGGCATTCCGCGCCATTTGTTTTTGGAGAGCATCAACGACTCGGTGTTGGGGTCCATGTACACCCGCTACAAAACACCCATGCTCACCAATTTGACCTTTGACCAAGTGACCTTCACGCCGCAGTTGCTGCTCAAAGACATGGACTTGGGCATGGCTGCGGCCAAGGCCCAGGGTGTGTGCATGCCCGCTGCTGCGGCCACCCGCGAGTCGGTGGCCCGCATGGTCGGGCGTGGTTACGACAACATCGACTTTGCTGCACTGCTCATCGAGACCGCACGCGATGCCGGTCTGGAGTTGAAGTCCGAAAACAAAACCATCAGCGACGGCTTGAGTTCTTGAGCCCGTTTTTCTTTACATGACATTTCATCAGGAGACAACACGCATGAACACCACTTTGGGATTTATCCGCCGCATGGGCTTGGCATTGGCGGCCATGGGCTGCATGTTCACACAGGGCCAGGCTTTGGCGCAGGCTTATCCGACCAAGCCCATCAAATTTGTGGTGCCCTTCAGCGCAGGCAGCGCCACCGACATCGTGGCCCGCACTGTGGCCGATGCGATGGGCAAATCCATGGGCCAAACCATCGTCATCGACAACCGATTGGGTGCAGGCGGCACGATCGCAGCAGCCTTGGTGGCCAAAAGTGATGCCGATGGTTATACCGTCTTGGTGCACTCCTCGGGTCATGCGCTGAATGCGTCGCTTTACCCCAATTTGGCCTACGACACGGTCAAGGACTTGACAGGGGTCACAACCTTGGCGGCCATTCCCAATGTGTTGGTGGTCAATCCGGCCAAGGGTTGGAAAACCCAGGCAGAGTTGATCGCGGCGGTCAAGGCCAAACCCGGCACGTTCAATTACGCCTCGGCTGGCGTGGGCAGCGGCACCCATTTGAATGCAGAAATCTTCCGCCTGCAGTCGGGCATCGATGCTTTGCATGTGCCCTACAAAGGCACGCCCGACGCCATGACCAATGTGATTGGCGGCTCCAACGATTGGTTTTTTGCCCCCTTGGCCTCGGCCTTGCCGTTGATCAAGGACGGTAAGTTGCAGGCCTTGTCGGTCAGCACCAAGATGCGCGCTTCCACCTTGCCCCAAGTGCCCACCAGCATTGAGGCAGGCCTGCCCGCTTCAGATTACACCCTGTGGGTGGGCATGATCGTGCCCAGTGCCACCCCAGCGGCATTGGTCAAGCGATTGCACGAGGAAGCACTGAAAGCCTTGGCCAGCCCGGAGATCAAAGAGCGCATGGCCAAGCTGGGCGCAGACCCATTCACCATGGCCCCCGACGCCTTCAACGCTTACATCAAAGCCGAAATCGAAACGGCGGCCCGCATCGTCAAAGCCGCAGGCCTGAAAGCCAATTGATGGCCATCACTGTGATCGCCGCCGCATGAAGTTGGTCTTTTTGGGGGTGGGCAAAATGGGCTTGCCCATGGCCACCCACTTGTTGGCCGCTGGACATGCGGTGCAGGTGCACGACACAGACCCACAGCGTTTGGCCTTGGCCCAGGCGGCTGGCTTGGGCGTGGCCCTCGACGTGGCTGCCGCCATGGCCCAAGCCGATGGCGTCATGTCATCTTTGCCCCACGATGCGGCGCTCAAAAGCGTGGGCGCATCGGTGGCTCAGCACCTGTCACGGGGCAGTTTTTATCTGGATACGAGCACGGTGTCGGTGGCCGCTTCGGCCGCGGTGGCCAGCCTGTTTGCGCCGACCGGGTGTGACTATTTGCGCGTCACGGTATCAGGCAACAACCACATGGCCGAGGCCGGACAGTTGACCCTCATGGCCTCTGGCCCCGCGCCGGCATGGCAGCGGGTTGCACCGGCGCTCAAAGGCTGGGGCACGGTGCAGTTCTATTTGGGCGAGGGCGAGCAAGCTCGCTTGATGAAGCTGGTCATCAACTTGATGATTGGGCAAACCAGCGCCATGCTCGCCGAGGCCCTGAGCTTGGGCAGCAAAGGGGGTTTGGCATGGACCGACTTGTGGCAAGTCATTGGGGCCAGCGCCGTGGCCTCGCCCATTGTCAAAGCCAAATCGGTTCAGTTGTCTCAGCGCGACTTCACCCCCACTTTCACTGTCCCGCAAATGCTCAAGGACATCGATTTGATTTTGGCCGAGGGGGACGCCTTGCAGGTGCCCTTGATGCAAACCGCCATGACCCGCCAAATGATGCAATCGGCTTTGGCCCAAGGCTGGGCCGAACAAGACTACGCCGCCATCATCAAGGTGGTTGAACAATCCGCAGGCATTCACCAGGAGTAAACCGTGCGCAATCTGAACCAAGACACCATCACCGAGGCCGTTCTGGCCCGCTTTGCCAATACGCCTGACCCGCGCTTGAAGGAAATTGTTTCCAGCCTGGTCACGCATTTGCACAACTTCGCCCGCGATGTGAAGTTGACCGAAGAAGAGTGGTTTTACGGTATCCAATACCTCACTGCCGCCGGGCACAAGTGCACCGATGTGCGGCAAGAATTTATTTTGCTCAGCGATGTCTTGGGTTTGTCCATGCTGACCATCGCCATGAACCAAGACAAACCGGCGGGCTGCACCGAACCCACCGTGTTTGGCCCTTTCTTTTTGGAAAACGCGCCGCATTTTGAGCTGGGTGCAGATGTCTCCAATGGCGCTTCGGGTCAAAAGTGTTTGGTGCGAGGCCAGGTCAAGGGCTTGGGTGGCGAGCCCGTCAAAGGCGCCAAGCTCAATGTCTGGCAAGCCGATGACGATGGCAAATACGATGTGCAGTATGAAAACCTGTCACAACCCCAAGCGCGGGGTATTTTGCAGGCAGATGACCAAGGTCATTTTCATTTCACCACCATCTTGGCCGAGGCCTATCCCATCCCGACCGATGGCCCCGTGGGCACCTTGCTCAATGCCACCAAACGCCACCCGTGGCGGCCCGCGCATTTGCATTTCATGGTGGAAGCGCCCGGCTACGAGCGACTGATCACCCATGTGTTTCGCGACCACGACAAATACCTCGACTCGGATGCCGTGTTTGGCGTGCGCCAATCTTTGGTGACCGATTGGGTCGAGCAAGCCGATGGCACTTATTTGATGGAATACGACTTCGTGCTCAATCCAAAGCCCTGATGGTTTGACATGACCATGCCCTCGGTGCGCAGTCTCTGGGGCATGGCCTTCGCGCTGTCTTTGGGTGCAGCCATTTCCCTGGGGATGGCGCGTTTTTCTTACGGCATGTTGCTGCCACCGATGCGGGAAGATTTGGCCTGGAGTTACACCTTGGCGGGTGCCATGAACACCGCCAACGCGTTGGGTTATTTGCTGGGGGCGATGTCATTGCCGCGCATGCTGCGCCGCTGGGATGCGGTGCAGGTATTCATGACCGGCGCGGTGTTGACCAGCGTGTTCATGGGCTTGAGCGGGTTTTTCACTCAAGCTGAGCCCTTGCTGCTCCAGCGCGGTTTGGCTGGCCTGTCCAGCGCCTGGGTGTTTGTCGCTGGGGGCTTGTTGACGGCACGCATGGGCAATTTGCATCCTCCCAGTGCAGGTTGGTTGTTGGGCTTGTATTACGGTGGAACGGGCTGGGGCATTATTTTGTCGGCTTTGAGCCTGCCGCCAGTGATGGCCCAGGCGCACAACCAAGGTGTGGCCCACCCATGGGCCTGGGCCTGGTGGTGGCTGTGCGGGGTGTGTGCGCTGTGTTGTGTGGCCATGTGGTGGCCTTTGAAGCGCTGCGCTGTGTGGCAACGCTCAGGCTGGCTGCATCAAGATACACAAACGACCACGGCAGCCCCCAAGGACTTTTCTTGGCCAACCTTGATTTTTGCACTGGCTGGGTATGGCCTGTTTGGCGTGGGCTACATCGGCTACATGACCTTTGTGGTGGCTTTGTTGCGCGATCAAGGGCAAAGCGAAAACGCATTGATGGTTTTTTACGCCTTGTTGGGATGCGCCGTTTTGGTGTCATCGCGTTTGTGGTCGGGCTTGCTCAACCGTGCCAAGTCGGGGGGTGCTTTGGCCATTTTGAATGCTTTGTTGGGTCTGGCCACCATCGTGCCGGCACTGACACCCAACACTGCTGCGGTGATGGTTTCTGGCCTGTTGTTTGGCGCGGTGTTTTTGTCGGTGGTGGCATCGAGCACGGCCTTGGTGCGACACAACCTGCCCGCATCCCAATGGGCCACGGGCATCAGCGCTTTCACCATGGTGTTTGCCACCGGGCAAATCATGGGCCCGGTGGTGGTGGGCTGGATTTCGGACGGGCCGGGTGGCCTGGCCCGAGGCTTGGTGTTTTCTGCCGGAGCCTTGTGGCTGGGCGCGGCTTTGGCTTGGCGGCAAAAACCCTTGTGATCAGGCCTTGGCGGGCTGGGATCGGTAAGCCAGCAAGCCGGCCCACAACAACAGGAAAAACTCCCCAATCCCGGCGCCCAGCAAAGTGCTGTTGGCCAAGCCGGTGAGCACCTCAATGGCCACCGCACTGCGCAAGCACCAGCGCGCAGTCCCGGGAAGATTTTGTGCATTTCGCCACAACAAGGTTAAAAAACCCGCAAACAAAGCCATACCCACCAGACCGCTCTCCACGGCCCACAGTAAAAATTGCTGGTGCGGGTCGCTGGCCTTGGGAATGGTGCCGCCATGTGCCACGTAAGCCTGTGGCCAGGCACCCACCCCATGGCCCACGATCGGTTTTTCAGCCACAGCTTGCACCGATTTTTGCCATGCATCGATGCGAAACCCCAAAGAGTTTTCTTCTTTCAAAGGCCCCTGCTGCAAGGCCATCACATCTGTCTGGGCTTTGAGCCAGCGTTGTTGCATGCGTTCTGAGCCCAAGCCCACGCCCAGGGCCACCAACACGGGCAGCAGCACCACGCTCCAGCGGTAGCGACGGGGCAAAACCCCCACCAATATAAAGACCCAGGCCAACAGCAAAGCCAACTGACCGGTGCGACCGGTCACCACCAGCAGCACATTGGCGCTGGTCAGGGCCAAGACAGCCCACACCGCAAAACGCCGATATGGCACTGGCCATTGATCGCGGAAATACCAAACCACCAACATCATCAAGGTGCTGGTGATGGGTTGTTCGATGGTGCTGGTGAAGACCACGGCATTTTCGGGGCTCATGACCGAAATGGCCCAGGGCAAGGGAATGCCCAGCACCATCAGCCAGGAGCTGAGCAGCACAAACAGCTGCCCGGCCACCAGGCATTGCAAGACCGGCCAAGCGGGGGTGCCCGCACGCAAGAGGTAGAAGGCAGCAGGCAACACCAACCACCGGGCATGGCGCGACACAGACAGCCAAGCCGCATCGGCAGGGGCTGAGCCCCACGCCATAGACAGGCCCATCCAGAGCAAGGCGGCAGCGCCCCACCACAGGCTGCTGGGCCAGGGCAGTTTGCCCGCCGAGTGGGAGGCCGTGGCGCGGTGCCGTACATCGCTCAGCACTTGCAACAGCACGGCGATCAGCAGCATCAATTTGGCCAACGACACCAAGGCCACGCCCAAGCTCACCGACAGGGCCAAAAAGCACAAGCTGTACAAGCGCAAGCGTTCGAGCTTGCCAGCCGCATGGCTCATTCCAGCTTGTCCCTTTGCGCCAGTTTGGGAAACAAACGCAGCCACATCACGGCCACCAGGATGGTGCCCAAGCCACCGACCAAGGTGGCCATGACGGGGCCCAGCCAAGCGGCGGCCGCGCCCGATTCGAACTCGCCCAGTTCGTTGCTGGCACCAATGAAAATCGAGTTGACCGCACCCACCCGACCGCGCATCTCGTCGGGTGTCTCCAGTTGCATCAAAGTCATGCGGATCACCACGCTCACGGTATCGGCCGCACCGCTGATGGCCAAAGCGACCATCGACAACCAAAAATGGGTGGACAAGGCAAAGAGGGCCATGGCGCAACCGAAAACGGCCACAGCGACCAGCAACACATGGCCCACCCGCAGTTGCAAGGGGTGTGTGGTGAGCCACATGGAGGCCGCCAAGGCGCCCACAGCCGGTGCCGCGCGCAACAAACCCAGGCCCCAGGGGCCGACCATCAAAATATCTTTGGCAAACATCGGCAGCAAGGCTGTGGCCCCACCCAGCAGCACGGCAAACAGGTCGAGCGAAATGGCCCCCAGCAACAACTTGTTGTGCCACACAAAATGCACCCCTGCCAACACGGTGCGCACGGTGGCGGCTTCGTTGGTGACCACATGCCGCTGATAGCCCAAGCCCCACAACAAAGCGCAGGCCAACAGCAGCAAGACCAGTGCGGTGGCATACACCGCGCTGGCCCCCAGCACAAATATCAAACCACCCAATGCAGGTCCCGAGATGATGGCCACTTGCATGCCCGAGGAGTTAAAGGCCGTGGCCCGCGCCAACAAGGCGTCGCTGACCAAGGCTGGCATCAAGGCTTGCGAAGCGGGCATTTGAAAAGCCCGCACCGCGCCCATCACCATGGCCAAGGCCAAGATCAGATCTTTGCTGATGGCCTGCTGTTCGCTGGCGCCCAGCAAAATGGCCGCCACACCAGCTTGCACCACCGAGGTGGCCAAAATAATGTGCAGCCGGTTCAACCGGTCGGCCACATGGCCCGCCCACAGTGACAGCAGCAAGGCGGGTATAAATTGATACAAACCCACCAATCCCAAGTCCCAGGCGCTTTGGGTGGTTTCATACATTTGCCAGCCCAGTGCGACCATCATCATTTGATTGGCACAGGTGGTGGTGATGCGGTAGCCCCAGTAGCGCATGAAGCTGCGCTGGGCCCATATTTCTTTGAAAGCGTTGGTATCCACCCAGCCAGCTTACCTTGTTTCTGGGTCAATCACGTCCAAACCTTGTCGCACCCGTTGCCTGGCGAAGGCGGCCACGCCTTCATCGTTCAGAGCCCACTGAATGGGGACAGATACCTGGGCCAAGGCTTGGCGCACCCACCAACGCTCTGCCCAAGTGGGTTCAGGCTGTTGCAGCAAGGGGTGCACCCAAGCGGGCAAGCTGTGGTGAGCGGCGCGCACCACCATTTTCATCAAGGGGCGGTAAGGGGGGTCGGTGGGGTAGTTATCCAGCCGTTTGAGCACATACCGTGTGCGTTCATCACAGCGCAATTCAGGCAGGTAGTTCAGCAAGGCACGCTCACACGCGGCGCGGTTGGCAGGCACCGGGCCTGTGCCCATGGCGTCGCCGAGCAAGGCCATGTCGGCAAAGTAGCGGTCTTGGCCATGGGTGTCCAAGCTGGGAAGGCCATGGGTGTCGTAGGCGCGCATGAAACTGGTGCACTCGGCCAAGTGAACCCAAGCCAGCAGGTGCGGGTCATCGGCGCTGTAGGCCTGACCTTGGGCATCGAAACCTCGCACATGGCGGTGAATGTGCTGGACCCGCTGCATGGCTTGTTCAGCCATGGCCCTCCCGCCGTAGGTGGTTGCGGCAATGAAAAAAGCGGTGCGCCCCAGGCGCGCGCCCATGTCATCGCGAAAGCTGGAATGGTCCCAGACACCCGCCAAAGCGCGTGGGTGCAAGGCCTGAACGATCAAGGAGGCGATGCCGCCCACCATCATGGCCATGAAATGCGCATGCACTTGCCAGGCGCTGCTGTCGGGCCCCAGCAAACCGGGGTCCCCAGCGGGTTGCAAAAACACCTCGGGCTGTTGCCGGGTGTGGGTCATGTCACGCACGCGTTGTGCGATCTGCTGTTTGACGAAATTCATGATCCTCACAGGCGTGATCTGGGCTGGTGCGCGCCGAAGAAAAGCCTCCAGCGGTTCGCGCGGCATCTAGCATAGTCTGTCTCGGTAAAACCAGTCGCACAAGCGCTTCTGTGGTTGTCAAGCTCAAGCATGCACACGAAAGTCGGCAAGCGCTCACAATTTCTCTGGGCAACGCCGTTCATGGTCCTTTGCCGGCCGACAGTCTATTCAGGCGTCCTTGCTTAGCGCGCCTGAGCACTTGGGACTTCATTTTTTGGGAGCGCGCCTTGGCCTTGGCAGAGTCGGTCCCAGCCCAGATCATTTGCTATTTGGCAGGTGTTTTTTTATTTTTTGGTCTTTTGGCACTTTGGCTTGAATCGCTTTTTTGGGGCCTGGGTGAGCTGTTTCCCAGCGGCCATATCTTGCTCAAATTAAAAAATAGATATTTAAGTGTTAAATTACCCCCTCGCTGTGGCTTTCCTTTTGGCTGAAAACCCTGAGCTTTTGCGTTCAAGCCTTGGCATCAGCGGTCGATCAGTATTAAACTGCCCCTCCCAGAAATCAGGTTCCATTCATGCAATTCATGTGGGTATCCGGCCCGACCGGTACCGTCCGTTCCATCTCCATCACAGCGCGCAAGGTCATCATGGCCACGGCGGGCTTGTCCGTGGCCCTGATGCTTGTGGGTTTTGTCATGTACTTTGTGGGTTTTCGCATCGCCGTGGAGTTCAGCCCTGATTTGGCGCGCAGCATGGGCGGGGTCACCACCGAAGCCGAGCAGCAACGCATGGAAGCGGTTTACCGCGAGCGGCTGGACCAGCTGCGCCAGAACCTGCACACCACCTCCCAAGAAATCAAGCAACTCGAGAGCCTTAAGAATCGCTTCATGGAGTTGGCCACCCCGACCCAGTTGCGCGACCGCTTTCTCAACAATGGCAAAAAGGACGATGGCCGTGGTGGCCCCTTGTTGCCCACCCCCTTGCGCAATCTATTTTTCCGCCAAAGCTTGGATCAGGAAATCCACGGCACCATGCAAGACCTGATGCGCATGGATGCCGCCGTGCGAGAGCTGCGCCAAGATTGGACCCAGCACCTGGAATGGCTGCATTCTTTGCCCACCGGACTGCCCATTCAGGGTGAGTTCCGGGTCTCCAGTGGCTTTGGCATCCGCAACGACCCCTTCACCGGCTTGCTGGCCATGCACGAGGGCTTGGACTTCACCGCGCCCACGGGCACCCCGGTGGTGTCGGTGGCCCCAGGCACCGTCACCCGCTCCTCGTTTGAGGGCAGTTATGGCCAGGTCATCGAGGTCACCCATGCCGAAGGCTTCATGACCCGATACGCCCATTTGAGCCGTCGCCGTGTGGTGGAAGGCCAAGTGGTCGAGCGCGGAACGCAGTTGGGCGACGTGGGCAGCACGGGTCGGTCGACCGGTCCACACCTTCATTACGAGGTGTTTCGCAAGGACCGCCCCCTCAACCCATTGCAAGTTTTGCCCCTCGGCTCGAGCTGATGGGTTTATTTGCGCCCGAGAGTCCACCATGTTTGAAAAGCTCAAAGACAAATCGTTGATGTCATCGCAAGAGCGGTTTGACACCATCATTGGCCGCACCACCCAAATCTATGGTCGCTTGGTGTTGCTCGATAGCGTGCGCATTGACGGCAAGGTGGAAGGCAACATCGAAACCACCAAGGAAAACAAGGTCACGGTGGCCATTGGGCCCACGGGCGAGGTCTCTGGCGACATCACCGCCCACCGTGTGATGGTGGCCGGCAAGGTCGAAGGCAATATTTACGCCTCAGAACGGGTCGAATTCCACAAAGACTCGGTGGTTCATGGCGACATCTCTTATGGCTCTATTGCCGTCGAGCACGGTGCGCGCTTGTTGGGCTTGGTGATCCAAACCCCCAGTGGCGGCAGCAACAGCACCGCCGAAGCCGACAGCGTCATCCGCACGGCGCAAATCGGCAAGTCTTAAACCCTGAAACTGGGCGCTGGCGTTTTTTGCGCCACACCACGCCCTGTTCACTGTGGGGAAGTGCGGCACCCCACTGACGTTGAAAGAGGTAGAAAGCATGAGCACCCCCACACATGACGCGGATTGGTACGACCGCATGTACAACAACCGGGCCATGGTGCCGGACTTTGGCCAATACTTCGATCGTTGGGTGCGTGAATCGACGGTGGCACGCAGCCAAGCCTGCTCGACCAGCGTGGCATATGGCCCGCACAGCACCGAAACCCTGGACATTTTTCCCGCCAACCGCCCTGGGGCACCGGTATTGGTGTTCATCCATGGGGGCTACTGGCGCTTTTTGGACAAGTTTGACCATTCCTTCGTGGCCCTGCCCTTTCAGCGCGCAGGTTGCACGGTGGTGGTGCCCAATTACGCTTTGTGCCCGGCAGTGACCGTGCCCGACATCACCCTGCAAATGGTGCGGGCGTTGGCCTGGGTGTCGCGCCACATCGCCGGATATGGCGGCGACCCCCGTCGCATCACGGTGGCTGGTCATTCGGCGGGTGGTCACTTGGCCGCCATGTTGATGGCTTGTCAATGGCAGGCCGTTGGCCCCGATTTGCCCCCCCATGTGGTGCGCAATGCCTTGTCCATTTCAGGTTTGCATGAACTCGAATCGGTGCGACGCTCGCCGATGTTGCAGTCGGGCTTGTTGCTCACCGACGAAGACGTGCTCAAAGCCAGCCCAGCGTGGTTGCCTGCACCAGCGCGGGGCGAACTGATGTGCGTGGTGGGCGGCGATGAAAGTGAAGAGTTTTTGCGCCAAAACGCCTTGATGCAGCAAGCCTGGGGTGCCCAGCGCGTGCCCAAGGCTTTGGCCATGCCCGGGCGACAACATTTCTCCATGCTCGATGCTTTGTGCGAGCCCAGCCATGCAGTTCACCGCATGGCTTGTGATTTGTTGGGGGTTCAACCGGCGGCTCGGTGAACAGGACGGCTCAAAAGCTGCTCGGCCGAGCCCAGATCTCAGCGCACCCAAATGGAAAAAAGCCACCGCATGGTGGCTTTTTGCGTGGGTCCAGGCCAGATCACATCAGCAGGTGCTCACCCGCATTGTCGCCACCCAAGATGACGTAATTCACCTTGCGCACGTCCATGAGCTTTTTGCCGCCCGCGTAGGAGATGGAACTTTGCACGTCCTCTTGCATTTCGCGCAAGGTGTCGGCCAGCTTGCCCTTGATGGGCTCCAGGATGCGCTTGCCTTCCACGTGTTTGTACTCGCCCTTGTTGAAGTCAGAGGCCGAGCCGTAATATTCTTTGAACAACTTGCCGTCGACCTCGACGGTTTGGCCCGGTGACTCCTCGTGCCCGGCCAGCATGGAGCCAATCATCACCATGGTGGCACCAAAGCGCACACTTTTGGCAATGTCGCCGTGCTCGCGAATACCGCCATCGGCGATGATGGGTTTGGTAGCCACCCGGGCGCACCACTTGAGGGCCGACAACTGCCAACCACCCGTGCCAAAACCGGTTTTGCTTTTGGTGATGCACACCTTGCCCGGCCCAATCCCCACCTTGGTGGCGTCCGCCCCCCAGTTTTCCAAATCGATCACCGCCTCTGGGGTGCCCACATTGCCTGCAATGATGAAGGAGCCCGGCAGGTGCTGCTTGAGGTGCGCGATCATGTGCTGAACGCTGTCGGCGTGGCCATGGGCGATGTCAATGGTGATGAAGTCGGGCACCAAGCCCTCGGCCACCAACTTGGCCACGGTGTCGCGATCGGCTTGCTTGACCCCCAAGGAGATAGACGCATACAAACCGCGTGACTTGAAGTCGCGCACAAAGGCCACGTTGTCCAAATCAAAGCGGTGCATCACATAAAAGTAGCCGTGCTGGGCCAGCCATTCGCAAATGGTCTCATTGACCACGGTTTTCATGTTGGCCGGCACCACTGGCAGGCGGAAACTGTGTTTGCCCAGCGTGATGCTGGTGTCGCATTCAGAACGGCTTTCCACGCGGCACTTGCGCGGCAGCAAAAGAATGTTGTCGTAGTCAAAAATTTCCATGGTCCAAGCTCCAGAACAAAACGATGGGTGAGCGCTTGGCTTGGCACCGGTTGCTGGCTGGACACAGGGCGAACACAGGGTTTCGCATCGACCAAAAAGAAACCGGGCACAAGAATCTTGGGCCCGGTGGCTGATTCTATACGCGCTTGCCTACAATCCGGCCATGTCTCTTTTCCCCGGGCCCGAATCAGGGCTGTCGACCTCACCCCCCCCCGACTCTGCCCTGCTGCAAGGCCTCAATGCTGAGCAGCGCGCCGCTGTGGCCTTGCCGCGCGAACACGCCCTGATCTTGGCTGGCGCAGGTTCGGGCAAAACCCGGGTGTTGACCACCCGCATTGCCTGGTTGTTGCAAAGCGGCCAGTGCGCCCCCGCTGGGGTGTTGGCGGTGACCTTCACCAACAAGGCGGCCAAAGAAATGCTGACCCGTTTGTCAGCCATGTTGCCGGTGAACGTGCGGGGCATGTGGATCGGCACCTTTCACGGCCTGTGCAACCGTTTTTTGCGCGCCCACTGGAAACTGGCCAACTTGCCCCAGTCGTTTCAAATTTTAGACACCCAAGACCAGCTCTCGGCCATCAAGCGCTTGTACAAGCAGTTTTCAGTGGATGACGAGCGCTTCCCGGCCAAGCAAACCCAGTGGTTCATTGCCGCTTGCAAAGAAGACGGTTTGCGCCCTGCCGACGTGGAAGCCCGTGACGCCGATGCGCGCAAAAAGGTGGAAATTTACCAACTCTATGAAGACCAATGCCAGCGCGAAGGCGTGGTCGATTTTGGAGAGCTCATGCTGCGCAGCTTCGAATTGCTGCGCGACAACGACCCCTTGCGCGAACACTACCAACGCCGCTTTGGCCATGTGTTAATCGACGAGTTCCAAGACACCAACCGCTTGCAATACGCCTGGATCAAACAACTGAGCTCACCCACCAGCGCCGTGTTTGCGGTGGGCGATGACGACCAAAGCATTTATGCATTTCGAGGCGCGCGGGTGGGCAACATGGCCGACTTTGTGCGTGAATTTGGTGTGCGCCATCAAATCAAGCTGGAACAAAATTACCGCAGCCACAGCAATATCCTCGACAGTGCCAACGCGTTGATCAGCCACAACCAAGGGCGCTTGGGCAAAAACCTGCGCACCGATCAAGGCCCTGGTGAGCCGGTGCGGGTGCACGAGTCCACCAGCGATTTTGCCGAGGCGCAATGGATGGTCGATGAGATGCGGCAGTTGCTGCGCGATGGCCAAAACGGCGATGGCAGCCAAGGCATTGCTTCTCGCAACGAGATGGCCATTTTGTACCGCAGCAACGCCCAAAGCCGGGTGATTGAAACTGCCTTGTTCAATGCCGGCATGCCCTACCGGGTGTATGGCGGATTGCGCTTTTTTGAGCGCGCCGAAATCAAACACGCCTTGGCCTACTTGCGCTTGTTGGAAAACCCGCGTGACGACACCAGTTTCATGCGCATCGTTAACTTTCCGCCGCGCGGCATTGGCGCGCGCAGCACCGAGCAGTTGCAAGACGCGGCCCAAAGTGCCGGCTGCTCGTTGCACGATGCGGTGAGCGCAGTGGCCGGCAAGGCGGGTGCCAATTTATCGGCCTTTGTGGCCAAGCTCGATGTGCTGCGCGAGCAAACCCATGGCATGGGCTTGCGTGACATCGTTGAAACTGTGCTCGCCCACAGTGGCCTGATTGAGCACTACCAAGCTGAGCGCGAGGGTGCCGATCGGGTAGAAAACTTGCAAGAACTGGTCAGCGCTGCGGAAAGCTTTGTCAGCGTGGAAGGTTTCGGGCGCGATGCCGTGGCCTTGCCCGTGGACATCGACACCGGCGAGGCTGCAGAGACTGGCGAGACCTTGTCACCCTTGGCGGCCTTTTTGACCCATGCCGCTTTGGAATCCGGTGAAAACCAGGCTTTGGCGGGTGCAGAGGCAATCCAAATGATGACCGTCCATGCCGCCAAAGGTTTGGAATTTGATGCGGTCTTCATCACCGGCTTGGAAGAGGGTTTGTTCCCGCACGAAAACGCTTTGAGCGACCACCTGGGCCTGGAAGAAGAGCGCCGCTTGATGTATGTGGCCATCACCCGCGCACGCAAGCGTTTGTACCTGAGCCATTCGCAAACCCGCATGCTGCACGGTCAAACCCGCTACAACATCCGCAGCCGGTTTTTTGATGAGTTGCCCGAACACACGCTCAAGTGGCTCAGCGTGGCCGCCAAGGGGCTCAATCCGGCCAGTGCTTGGGGCAGCTCACGAAAACACGACACCGTGGCAGCATCCACCGATTGGACCACCGCCATTTCTCCCCCGTCCTCTGCCAGCGCATCCGGTACCAATGCCTGGGTCAGGGCAGGGGTGCCGGTGTTTCACAACAAGTTTGGTGAGGGTGCGGTGTTGGCCATCGAGGGCAGCGGTGAGGACGCCCGGGCGCAAGTGAAATTTGGTCGCCATGGCATCAAATGGCTGGCCTTGTCGGTGGCCAAGTTGACGCCGGTTTGAGCCCGCAGCCTGTGCCACTGGGTGACCACAGGCCCAGCACGGCCTGACCTTTGGGCCATGGGCCTGAAGTCAGTCGACCACTTCTTCGTTCACAAAGCAGTCGCGGAAGCTGAAGTAAATCGAGCAAAAAAACATCGCCGCCATCAAAAGCATCATGGGCATCAGCAGCAGTTTGGCGGTGTCCACGCTGTCGGTCGCCACAGCCACCAAGGTCACGATCAGCGAAAAGAACATCGCCACGCTGGCCCAGCCCAAAATAAACACCAAAAAAGCGCGCCAATTGCGCCAGCAGGCCACAGCGCTGAAAAACAAGCTTTTCAAAGGCGCAACCCCATACCAATGGGTCAAGGCCGGCGCATGCCAAAACAGCAAAGACAGGGGCATGTACAACAAGGTGCTCAGCCACATGGCCGATTGCACATCGCTTTGCATCAATGTTTCAATGTCCATGCTGCCGCCAAACAAGTAAAGCTTGGCAAACTGGCCGTCATCGCTCAAGGCCGCCAAGGCCAAAACGGCACAAAAGCCCACGGCATACAAGCCGCCCAACACCGCCATATTGCGGCGTGTTTCTGCCCCAGAGCGCAAACCCAACCACAGCAAGTGCGGCATGGGAAAGTTGCCCAGATGGGCTTCGCGGGTGGCGGCCATCAGCCCCAAGCTGGCCATGGGCAGCAAAGCCAGGCCCACAAAGCTGCCAATGAATGGAATGAGCGAACACAGCGACAGCAAGCCCATGAACAAGAAAAATTGTCCGGTCATGGCCAGCGGCTGGCGCCAAAAGGTGCGGATGCCCAGGCGCACCCAGAGCAAGCCTTGTTTGGCTGGGAGGAGTTGCAGCTTCATGCGCTCAAGCCCACAGGTTGGTGGATGCGCTGCTGCAGCACCCGTTCAAAGTGGTTTGGGTCGTGCGCTTGCAGCATGCTGGCTTCGCGTGGCAGGTGGAAATCCCACAGCCGAGAGATCCAAAACCGCAATGCGGCCGCCCGCAGCATGGGGTTGATCAGCGCCCGCTCAGCCGCTTGCAAGGGCCTGACCGCCTGGTAGGCGTCCATCATGGCGGCCAGACGAGGGGCATCAAAGGCCCCGGTGTCGAGGTCAATGCACCAGTCATTGAGGGCCACGGCGATATCAAACAACCAGTTGTCTACACCCGCAAAGTAAAAATCAAAGAACCCGCTCAACGCGTGGCCCTCAAACATCACGTTGTTGCGGAACAAATCGGCATGCACAGGGCCGCACGGCAATGCGCGGTAGGCCGAAGAAGCGGCCACATGGTTTTGAAACGCCAATTCGCTGTCCAGCAATGCAGTTTGCGCCGGGGTCAAGTAAGGCATGACGATGGGCACGGTCTCGTTCCACCAGGGCAGGCCGCGCAAATTGGGCTGCGCCAGATCAAAGCTGGCGCCAGCCAAATGCATGCGCGCCAGCATGTCGCCCACAGCCTGGCAGTGCGCCGCACTGGGGTTGAGTTCGCTGTGCCCTTGCAAGCGCTCGACCACCGCAGCAGGCTTGTCACACAAGGTGAACAAGATGGACCCTTGCGGGTCGGCCTGGGGCATGGGCACTTTGATGCCCTGGCCTGCCAAATGCTTCATGAGTTGCAAGTAAAAGGGCAATTGCGCGTGGTTCAGGCGCTCAAACAAGGTCAGCACGTAGTCGCCGCTTGCGGTGCTGGCGAAATAGTTGGTGTTCTCAATCCCACCGCTGATGCCTTGCAAAGACACCAACTCGCCCAAGTGCAATTGCTGCATGAGTTGGTCGGCCTGCTGTTCAGAGACCTCGGTGAATACGGCCATGGGGGGAGGGTGTTGATGGGTGCGAGAGATGGCCCATTGTACAAACAGGCTTCACTGTGGTGCTACTTGGCAAGGCACAATCC
>CAMDJU010000010.1 GCA_945900695.1 Bordetella parapertussis
GTGCTGCTTTTGGCCACATGGTCGTCACCGGCCACGGCCATCACCCCGCCCCAGGGCGTGGTGCCGGCCAGGGTGGCGTGTTTGAACACATCCGAGCAGCGGTCCACACCCGGGCCTTTGCCATACCAAATGCCAAACACCCCATCAAAGCGGCGGCTGGCCGGTGGCGCAAAGCCCAGTTGTTGGGTGCCCCACAAAGCCGTGGCGGCCAGCTCCTCGTTGACACCCGGCTGGAACACGATGTTTTGGGCTTGCAGATACGACTTGGCCTTCCACAGCGCTTGGTCGTAGCCGCCCAAAGGCGAACCCCGGTAGCCGCTGATGAAGCCAGCGGTGTTTTTGCCCTGCAAGGCATCGCGCTGGCGCTGCAACATGGGCAGCTTGACCAAGGCTTGCACACCGCTCATGAAGGCGCGGCCCTGGTCGAGGGCGTATTTGTCGTCCAAGGTCACTGTTTCCAGCGCTTGGCGGATGTGTTCGGGCAGCGGGGCGTTCATGGCTTGTCTCCTGGCACGGGGCTGGCTGACAGTGTAGGCGCAGGGCGGGGGTTTGTCAGCGCGGCCACAAGACCCACAGGCGCAGGTTTTGTTTGACCCGGCCGGCCAGCTCACCGGCAGCCGCGCCCGCACCGGCATAGTAATCGGCGCGCACCGCACCCACGATGGCGCTGCCGGTGTCTTGCGCAAACACCAAGCGCTGCACCCGCAGCGCCGGCCCACTGCTGGCCATCCACACCGGCGTGGCGTAGGGAATGGACTCGCGGTCCACGGCGATCGAGCGCCCCGCCGTCAGGGGCACGCCTTGGGCACCGCGCGGACCCGCATCTTCAGCGCCATCGTTCAAGGCCTCTTCGCGGAAAAAAACATAACGCGGGTTGGCCCACAGCATCTCTGGCACCCGCTGCGGATTGCGCGCCACCCAGGCTTTGATGCCGCCCCAAGTGGCGTCTCGCACCAGGCCTTGGTCGAGCAACCAGCGGCCCACGCTTTGGTAAGGCTGCTCGTTGGTGCCGGCAAAGGCCAGGCGCACCATGCGCGATCGACCGTCGGGCTCTTGGATGCGCAATTGCCCCGAACCTTGGATGTGCAGCACCAGCGCGTCAATCGGGTCGGCCAGCCAAGCGATTTCTTGCCCGGCCAAGGCTGCACGGGCCTCGGGCAAGGTGTCGAGTTGCTGGCGCGTGAACCAGGGCGCGCCCTGGCGCTGGGCCTGCTGGGCCGCCGCCGGGTAGGCGTACAGGGGCACGCCAAAGCCGGGCGCGGCTTGGCGTGAGGCGTTCATGATGGGCTCGTAATAACTGGTGAGCAGGCCCTCGCTGGTGCCCTGCACCGGTTCGACCCGGTAAGGCTGCAAGCGGCTGACCATCCACAAGCGTTGCTCGTCGGCGTCGGCAATGCTCAGCCGGCGCACATCGGCGCACAGGGGGCCAAACACGGGGCCAGGGCGTTCGCAGTTTTTCAGCCAGGCGTTCCAGGCCTCGTGCAAGCTGTCCTCGCTCCAACCGGGCAGCTCGTCCCAAGGCACGGGCGTCCAGCGGCTTTTGACCGGCCGATCGGGGGCGGGTGTGCCGGGCAAACCGGCCAAGCCCGCGCGCGGCACCCCCGTGGGTGCGGCTGGCACAGGCCGGGTCGGCTCGCTGGCGGGCCGCTCGGGCGCGGGCGCAGCCCATGGGGGATCGGTGCGGCTCAACACCGGTGCGCTGGGGCGCGGCGAAGGGGCACTGCACGCCACCAAGCTTCCTACAATCACGGCCATGAACCACCCCGAACTGGCGCGCTGAATGACACTCATCTTATTAGAGGCCTTGGGCGCGGGTTTGCTGCTGGTGTTCATCGTGTGGTGGACCATGTTTTCTGGCCGACCTTTGGACCCGCCCGCCGAGCCACCGGCGTCTCCCCAGCCGCCCGACGCGCCCCGGGAAGCGCAGCCGTCGGATCAGGCCACCGCCGAGGCACCCCAGCCAGGCGGTGTGGCCGCAACCGGCAACCCGGCCCCCAGCGTTGACACCGTTGCGCCAGCGGGTACGCCCACACCCCCCTCACCCGACCCACGTTGACGCGCCTCACCCTGGCACACGCAAGCGGTTGGAGAGTTCGACGGCCGAGCGCACGGCCATTTTTTCGAACACCCGGGCACGGTGCACCTCGACCGTGCGCACACTGATGTGCAGTTGGTCGGCGATGAGTTTATTGGGCAAGCCCTCGACCACACAGTGCATGACCTCGCGTTCGCGCTCGGTGAGGCCGTCGATCAGTTCGGTCAAGCTTTTCTGGATTTGCTGAGCGTGCAGCTGCTGGGCTGATCGCTGCAAGGCCTGTTCGACCCGGTCCACCAGCGAGTTGTCAGAGAAGGGCTTTTCGCAAAAATCAAAGGCACCGCGCTTGACGGCGTCCACCGCCGTGGGCACATCGGCGTGGCCGGTTAAAAAAATCACCGGCAGGGCGGACAACAGACCTTTATCGATCAAGCGATCAAACAAGGCCAAGCCGCTGATGCCGGGCATGCGCACATCCAGCAACAGGCAGCAGGCTTGGCACGGCACTTGGGGGGCGTGGTCCAACCCCAAGTGCGCAATCAGGCCTTCGGCGCTGTCAAAGCACTGGGTTTGCAAGCCCCGCGAGCGCAGCAGCCAGGCCAGCGCTTGGCGCACGCTCTCATCGTCGTCGACCACATAGACCAAGGCATCTTGAACCGGTTGCATGGTCAAGATTGTGGCAGGGCGGGCGCGAGCAGGGCATCGGCCTTGTGGGCCAAGGCCAAGCTGAAAAAGAACTCGGTGCCGCCCGTTGTCAAGGCCCGGTGCTGCAAGCGCGCACCGTGCTGCTCAACCACAGTGCGGCACAAGCTCAGGCCCAGGCCCATGCCCTCGGCCTTGGTGGTGAAAAACGGGGTGAACAACTGGGCCGACACCTCTGACGTGATGCCCAAGCCCCCATCGGCGACCGAAAATACCAAGCCCTCACCGGGGTCTGGGCAGGGGCGCACCACAATGCGCAACTCACGCGCCCGACCCGGGGGCAGGTCTTGCATGGATTGCATGCCATTGCGCGCGAGGTTGAGCAAGACCTGCTCGACCATGGTGCGGTCGCACCACACAGCGGGCAAGTCGGGGGCGCAGTCCAGGTGCAAGCGCACACCGGTTTTGCGCGCCTGCAAGCTGACCAAGGGCAAGATGCTGTCGATCAAGGTGTGCGCCGCCACGGCCTCGCGCGCTTGATCGCGGCGGCGCACAAAGTTGTGCACGCTTTTGATGACCAAGCCTGCGCGGCGCGCTTGATCAGCGATGTGGTCCAAAGCCTGGCTCAGTTGCTGGCCCATGGCGCGGGGCATGGCTGCATCGGCTTGCAGCAGGTTTTGGCTGCCGCTGGCATAGCTGGCAATGGCGGCCAAAGGTTGGTTGAGCTCATGGCTGAGCAACGAGGCCATCTCGCCGACCGTGGCCAAGCGCGCGGTGGCTTGCAAGCGGTCCAGGGTGGCGCGGTTCAACTCCTCGCTGGCGCGTTGGGCGCTGATGTCAAGCACGGCGCTCATCCAGCCGGTTTGGCTGCCACTGGCATTGATCAAGGGGGCCTCAAAAATCAGCACGGGGAACCGCTCGCCGTTTTTGCGCTGGAAGTCCGACTCTGTGCCCTCGCGCGGCGGCGTGTTGCCAGCCAAGCGCCAGGCCTGGCGTTTGCCGTATTCATCGACTTTTTCTGGTGGCCAGTAGGGTGCGGGGATGCCTTGGCCGAGCAACTCATCGGCCGCAAAGCCCACCATCTCGCAAAACGCCGGGTTCACATAAGTGATGCAGCCTTGCAAATCGCGCGCGCGCAAACCGGTGACCAGCGAGTCCTCCATGGCTTTGCGAAAAGCCAAAGCGTCGGCCAGGTCGCGCTCGGCGCGTTGGCGCCGGCGCATGTCGCGCGCCAGCAAGGCCAGCACCGTCACCAAAGCCAGCGACAAGCCCAGCACCAAAACGGTGAGCAAATTGGGCAACCAATTGGGCAAGGCGCGCCAGCTGTCCAGGCGCAGCACCAAGGCATAGCCCGGCAGGTCGATCATTTGCTGGGCGCTGAAGATGCGCTGACCGCGGTGGATGCCACCGCGCAAGGCCAAACGGGTGCCATCGAGTTCGACAAACGAGACCTCTTGGGCGCGGGTGTGCTCGCGCCGAACCATGGCCTCGAGCATCTCCACCAAGGCATAGCTGGCGACCAAAAACCCGCTCAACCGACCGCCTTGGTACACCGGCAAGCACAGCTCCATGACCTCTAAGCCCACGCCGTCTTGCACCGACACAAAGGTGCTGGGCGCATAGGCGGCCGCACTGGTGCGCCGCGCCAAGGCGCAGGCCTGCTCGATGTCGGCCAGCGCGTTGTCGCGCCCCAAACGGGCAAACACCGGGGTGCGGTAGACGCTGTCCACCCCCACCCGCAGCTGCAAGGCCGGGTCGCGCCATTCCAAGCGCACCCACTCGCGGTGGTTGCGCAGCACCTCTTCGGTGGGCGGCACCCAAGCCGCCGGGCTTCGCTCATCGGGTTGCAGGGCTTGCAGGGTTTGCACATTGCGCTGCATCGCGGCACGCACATCGCCCACCGCGTCCACGGTGTCGCGCTCGAGTTGGTCTTGCATTTGGGCTTTTTCGTAGCGCAGCGCCAACCAGGCCAAGGCTGTCAGCAATACCGCCACGAGCAACAGCAGCACACCCCACAGCACCCAGCGGCGCGCCTCCACGGCAGCGAGCCAGCGCCAGCGGCTCACAGCAACCGGTGGCCCAAGGCGGGCAGTTGGCTGCGCCAGCGCAGCAAGGCATCCATGTCCAGATCGGCCAGCACCAGACCAGCGTCGGTGGCCTGTCGGGCGACCACCTCACCCCAGGGGTTGACGCACAAACTGTGGCCCCAGGTGCGCCGCCCGTTGGCATGCAACCCGCCTTGGGCGCTGGCCACCACCCAACACAGGTTTTCAACCGCCCGGGCGCGCAGCAACACCTCCCAATGGGCCTGGCCGGTGGTGTGGGTGAAGGCGCTGGGCACCAGCAGCAACTGCGCCCCGGCTTGGCTGAGGTGGCGGTACAGCTCGGGGAAGCGCAGGTCATAGCACACGCTCAAGCCCACACGCCAAACCTGACCATCGCGCGCGCTCAGGTCAAACCAAGCCGGGGTGTCGCCGGCTTGGAGCACGCGCGATTCGTCGTAGCGCTCTTGGCCATTGTCAAACCCAAACAAATGCATCTTGTCGTAGCGCGCCACGCATTCGCCCGCCGGGTTGTAGACCAAGCAACTGTTGCGCACCCGATCGGGTTGGCCGCTCACCGACAGGGGCAGGGTGCCCCCCACCACCCACAGACCCAGCTCGCGCGCCGCTTGCGCCAACATATCCTGAATGGGGCCGTGGCCAAAGCGCTCTTGGATGGCCAGTTTGTCGGTGTCGCGCTGGCCCAACAAGCAAAAGTACTCGGGCAACACGGCCAACTCGGCACCTTGTGCGGCGGCCTGGGCCAGTGCTTGGCGGGCTTGGGCCAAATTGGCATCGCACTCGGTGCCTGAGACCATTTGGATCGCGGCCACCCTCATGGTTTGCCCGTCCTGGGGGTTTTAGTGTCGCTGTCGGAGGCGCTGTAGGGGCTCACCCGCGGTTCAGCCCAGCTGCCATCCACCCGAAAGGTTCGGGTGTTGACGTCGATCAAAGGTTGGCGCAGCACCAATTGGGCCAGAAAGCTGGTCAAACCGGCCAAGGGGTTGATCACCCCATAGACCAGGGAGGCGGTGCCCGCGTTGATCTCGGGCACCACCACCACCTTGATGTCTTGGGTTTCGTGCTGGATATCGGCACGGCCCTCCATGAGCACCGCGGCGGCCACGCCCTTCATTTGCAAATTGTTGGTGATGGCCACGCCTTGCTCAATTTGCACATCGCCCCGAAAGAAGTCAAAGGCAAAGCCTTCGCTGAACAGGTCGCGAAAATCCAGCGTCAAGCGCCGAGGCAGCGACTGCAAACTGAGCACGCCCAGCAAACGCGCCGCGCCGGGGTCGGACTTGAGAAATTGCCCGCGCTCCACGTTGACATTGAACTGCCCCACCATGCTGGGGTAGTCAATGGTCATGGGCGAGCCCAGCCAGCCCACCTGGCCTTCCATGCGGCCCTTGCCCCCGCGCACCGCACCGGGCGTGCCCATGCGGGCCAAAAACTCGCCCGCATCGCCAATGTCCAACGTGAATTTGAGCTGGGTGCGGCGGCGGGTTTGGCCCGGCAAGGCCAGCCAATTGCCCGACGCGCTCAGTTGCGCTTCGGGCACCGTGACGTTGAGCCGATTGAGCCGCCACTCGCCAATCGCGCGCGGCCCGGCAGGCAGGTTCACCGCTTCGACCTCGGCGCGACCGAGTTTTTTGCCACGCAATTGCAACTCATTGACCACGATGTCCAGTGCCGGCAGGCTTTTGGGTTGCTCAAACATCAGGTTTTCGATGTCGCTGACGGCACTGGGCGGCACATCCAAGCGGGCCAAGCGCACAAACAAACGCGCCGGGGTGTTGGCCACCACGGGGCGGTACTCCAGGTAGCCCTCCAACTCTTGGGCATGCATATTGGCCCGCCACAGCGGGCCTTGGCGTGTGCCACCGACGTGCAGCTGGTGCAGTTCGCGCCGGTCCCAGCTGACTTTTTGGGCCTGCACCACGGCGGCATTGGGCAGATATGCGTCCCACCCATCGGCCGCGCCAGGGGCCGTGCTGCCTGCCGCACCCAAACCGCCCACGGCGTCGCTGTCGATCACCGCTTGCCAGCGGTCCAAATCGATCTGTGGCCACTGGAGTTTGAGCAACACGCCTTGGTCCGGCCAAGGCAAAGGATCGCTCGCCCCCTGCCCCAGGGCGATGGCGCCGCGCAGCACCCGAGGCGTGGCGGCACTGGTGTCACGGTCATAACGCAGGTTCAAAGCGCCGCCCAAACTGGCATGCAAGCTGTCGCGTCGCCCATCGCGCGCCACCCGTTGTTCCACGCGCAAAGGCCAGGTGGCATCGGCGCTTTTGGCCAAGGGCGCGGGCAAAGCGATCTCCAGACCTTGCAAGCTGCTGGTGAGTTGCCACTCGGGCTGGCCTTGGCGCAAGCCCAGGTTGAAGTTGTAGTTGCTGCGCCCGCGCAAGAAGGGGGCGAGCCGCGCCAAGCCCGGCAAGTCGCGCGCCGCGCGCATGCCCTCGGCGGTGATGGCACCTTGAACTTGCAAACTCAGGGGCGATTCGTCCACCGCTGCGCGGCTGTTGTAGCGCAGGTCCAAGCGCGTGTCGCCACCCCAGACACGGGCCTGCGCATCGGTCACGCTCAGGCTGGTCTCGGTGAATTGCGCCGTGGCGCGCAAGCGCGACATGGCCGGCGTCCAGCTGGACCATTGCAAATCGTTGCCAGGCAGCACCATGCGCCCTTGAACCCGCACCCGCTCGGGCGCGGCCAAGGGCAAGGTGAAGGCCAAGCGCAGGTCGGCCAGGCCGCTGCCTTGGGCGCTGTCAAACACCTGGCCGGTCAATGCGCCCAGGGGGGAGCGGGTCACCAATTGCAGCCATTCGCCCAAAGGGGCACGGCCATCGGCACTGAGCTCGACTTGTGGGGCCGCGCCCATGTCAGGGATCTGGGCTTGGATGTTTTGCCATGCCAAGTTGGGCACCGAGGGCATGCGGGCTTTGGCGTCCTTGATGCGAAAACTGGTGCGGTCCAGCACCCATTCGCCCGAGGCCACGCTCAGCGCGGGCCACTCCGCAGGCGCTGGAGCGCCCCGCGCGGCGCTGGCATTGGGCACGGGCGGGGTCACATAGGCAAAGCCCACTTCTTTGAGCTGGCCCTGGATGGAAAACTCGCCTTGTTGCGGCTGGCGAAACGGGAAGTGGCTCAAGTCGCCCTTGACGCGCACAGCGGCTTGCACGGCTTGGCCCCGCAGCAAGGCGTTGCGCAGGTAGTCGCGCACACTGGCATCGATGGCCGTGGGCAAGTAACGGTGCAATTGACGCGCCTCGATGCGCACAATTTTTCCCTTGAGGTCGAGCACCCCAGGCCACGGCTGATCGCCCTTGGCACTGCTCCAGCTGCCACTGGCCTCGACCGCGCCATCGGGGTTGCTGAGTTGGGCGTCTTTGAATTTCACGCTCAAGGCCTCGCCATTGCGCTGCCACTCCACATCGGCCTGTCCCTTGTCCACCACCAAGCGGGGTTCGCTCAGGCCCAAGGCCCCTTCAATCACGCCCGACTTCATGCGCAACTGGACGCGGCCCTTGGCCTGGTCGAAATCAAAATCCAGATCCGCCCCTTGCAAGCCCGGCAGCGGCCAGCGGCCAGCGACCATGGCGGGCTTGAGCCGGGCCTGGCGCCACAGCCCTTTGGCGCTGAAGCGCGCGCCGCTGGGGTTGTCTTGCCACTGCGCCTTGAGGCGCTCCAGTTGACCTTGCGGCTGGTGCGCACTCAAAGCCTCGCGCAAAGCGGCGGGCAAGGGCAAGCGCTGGCCAATGCGGGTCAACGCACTCAGGTCCAGGCGGTCGGCGCTCACCTCCAGGGGCCCGTCGCCTGGGCGATCGCCGCGCCAGCCCAAACGCACCGCACCACCGGGCCAGTGCTCCCCCTCGGCGGTGGCAAATTGCAAGTCGTCGCTGAACACCGCATGGCCGTCAGCGGTGCGCGCATAACCCACGCGGCCGCGCAGCTCGCGCAAGTCCAACGGGGCCAAGCCCGCGCCCCATTGGAGCTCGGCGCGCTCAAAGGCCAGGTCGGCGGTGATGCCGCTGACCTGCATGGGGGCCGCGATGTCCACCCAGGCCTCGACCGCGCCCGCGCCCTTGAGCCAGGGGTCGGTGTCGGTGCTCAGCTGGGAAGGGGTGGGCAACCACGCCGCGTCCAGGCGGGGGGCTTTCACATAGGCTTGGCCCGACCATTCTTGCCAGCGCCCATTGTGCAAACTGAGCAAGGGCTGGCGAAACTGCCCGCGCAAGCTGATTCGCTCACCCCAGCCTTGGGGGGGCGTGGCGTCAAGCCGCATATCGTGCTGGTTGAGGTGGTTGCGCAGCACCGCTGTGACGTTTTCCAGCCAGACCGGTTCGGGCCCTGGCCGGGTGTCGTCGCGCCAGCGCACCCGCCCTTGGCTGACGACAAACTCGGACTGAGAGAAAAACCAATCCAGTGCATCGCTGTGACCGGCGTCATCCAGCTTTTGGCCGCCCAAGCGCCACACGCCTTGGGCGTCGCGCCCCACCTCGATCTCCAGCCCCTCGAGGTGCACCTGGTCAAACGACAAACTGGTGAGCGAGCGCAGCGACAAACGCATGACCAAACGGGCCACGCGCAGGCTGGGGGGGTCTTGCGGGTTGGCACTGTCCAAGATTTGCAGGTCTTGGATTTCAAAGGTCGGTATCCACCCCTCTGAATGGGCACTGAGCTCACCCATGCGCAGGTTGACTCCCATTTTTTGCACCACTTGGCCCTCGATCCAAGGCCGCAAATCGCCAATGCGGGGCACAATCAGTGCATGGATGCTTCCCCACACCAGCAACAAGGCCACGCCGGCCCACACCAGCGTCCAAACCAAGCCCCGCAACAAGCGCGGCAGCCAGCGCGCCACAGCGTGATGAGGTGGGGTGGCTGGCGAGGTCTGGGTCATGGGCGCATATAGGTCCCTTTAATTATCCCCTGCCACCGTACCCGCCCGCCCATGAGCGAACCCACACACAGCACCAGGCCCCCGACAACGATGGCCGAACACAGCCGCTTGGTGCAGCGCTTGCGCCGCCGCTATGGGGATTGGCTGGCGCACCTGCCCCCTGGCGCACCGGTGGCGGACACCATGGCTTTGGGCTATGCGCGGCTGCGCGAGCATGCTGCCCTGGATGTGCCCGACGCTCTTCGCTGCCTGCGCCAATGCGTGATCGAGCGCTTGGTGGTGCTCGACACCGAGCAGGGCGCCGATTTGGCCGTGGTCACCCGCGCCATGACCGATCTGGCCGAGTTCACCTTGGACGTGGCCTGCCAAGCGGCGTTTGAACAACTCGATGCGCTGCACGGCGCGCCGCTCAAAGCCGATGGCAAACGCTGCCCGTTTTGGGTGGTGGGCATGGGCAAGTTGGGTGCGCGAGAACTGAATGTCTCCAGCGACATCGACCTGATTTATGTCTACGAGGACGATGGCGAGACCACTGGACGCGCTGACGGTCGCGGTCAGATCGACCACCAGGGCTACTTCAGCAAAGCGGTCAAGCTGATCTACACCTTGATCGGCGACACCCAAGCCCATGGCTTTGTGTTTCGCATGGACTTGGCGCTGCGACCCAACGGCATGTCGGGGCCGCCGGTGGTGTCGCTATCGGCGCTGGAGGAGTATTTCTTGGTCCAAGGCCGCGAGTGGGAGCGCTTTGCCTGGCTCAAGAGCCGGGTGGTGGCGCCGCGCTGCCACATGCAAGACGCCTACGCCTTGCGCGACACGGTGCAACCCTTTGTCTATCGGCGCTACTTGGACTACAGCGTGTTTGAAGCGCTGCGCGGCCTGCACCGCCAAATCCGCGACCAAGCGGCACGCCACAGCGCGGGCCGGCCCGAGCGGGCCAATGATGTCAAGCTTGGGCGCGGCGGCATTCGCGAAATCGAGTTCACCGTGCAACTGTTGCAAGTCGTGCGCGGTGGGCAATTCCCCGAGCTGCGCACCCGGCCCACGCTGAATGCCTTGCAACGCCTGGCCCGCGCCCAGCTGATGCCCGAGCCCACCGCCCAGGCGCTGGCCCAGGCCTATGTGTTTTTGCGCCGGGTGGAACACCGCATCCAATACCTGGACGACCAGCAAACCCATGTGTTGCCCACCGACGATGCCGACCTGCGGTGGTTGGCGCTCAGTTTGGGGCTGGCCGATGTGGCCGGGCTGCAAGCCGAGCTGGCCCGCCACCGTGCCGTGGTCGCGGGCGAATTTGAACGCTTACTCGGGCAAGACGGTGCCCCAGCCAGCCCGGGGAGCACGGCCACCCAGCCCGCCACAGCCCCCATGAGTGACATCGATCAAGCGCTGGACCTGGAGGCCTTGACACCCTTGCTGCCCCCGGCCTTGGCGGCGCGGGTGCGCGAGTGGCCCGAGCACCCACGCGTGCGGGCCTTGCGCGAAGACGGCCGCCAGCGCCTGGTCAAGCTGATCAAGCGCACCCACCAATGGACCCAAGAGGGCAGCATCAGCGAAACCGCTGCGCTGCGGTGGTGCGATTGGATCGAGCCCTTGCTGCGCCGCGAAAGCTATTTGGCGCTGCTGCTTGAGCGCCCCCAGGTGCACCAGCAACTGCTGCGCTTGCTCGGGGCGGCGCGTTGGACCGCGCGCTATTTGCTGCAACACCCTGGGGTGATCGACGAATTGGCCAGCCCGGCCTTGCTGATGGAACGCTTTGACCCTGTCGAGATGCAGCGCAGCCTCAACGAGCGTCAACAGGCCCTGGCAGGTGTGGGCCAAGACGACGAGGAAAGCCTGCTCAATTTGCTGCGCCGCGCCCACCATGCCGAGACCTTTCGCATCCTGGCACGCGACGTGGAGGGCCGCCTGGGGGTGGAGCAAGTCGCCGATGACCTGAGTGCGCTGGCCGATGTGATCCTGCGGGTGACGGCGCAATGGGTGTGGCAGCGCTTGAAGCAACGCCACCGCGAAGCACCCGCTTTTGCCATCTTGGCTTACGGCAAGCTGGGCGGCAAAGAGTTGGGCTACGGCAGCGATTTGGACATTGTGTTTGTGTACGACGACGCGCATGAGCAAGCCGGTGAGGTGTATGCCCTGTACGTGCGCAAAATCATCCATTGGCTGACGGTCAAAACCGCCGAAGGTGATTTGTACGAAATTGACACCGCGCTGCGGCCCAATGGCAATTCGGGACTGCTGGTGAGTGACTTTGAGTCGTTTGCCAACTACCAAGCCCAACGCGGCAGCAACACCGCTTGGACCTGGGAGCACCAGGCGATGACGCGGGCGCGTTTTTGCATGGGCCAGGCCGACTTTCAAGCGCGCTTTGATGCGGTGCGCGAACAAGTCATTTGCGCCCCGCGCGACCTGGCCGCCTTGGCCCAAGAGATCGGTGCCATGCGCGAAAAATTGCGCCACGCCCGACCCGCCCAAGCAGGCCTGTTCGATGTCAAGCACGGCCCAGGCGGCATGGTGGATGCGGAGTTTGCGGTGCAGTTTCTGGTGCTTGGCCATGGAAAAGCCCATCCCGGCTTGCGCGCCAACGTGGGCAACATCGCCTTGCTGCAACACGCCGAAGCGGTGGGCCTGCTGCCCACAGGCGTGGGCCAAACCGCGGCCCGCGCTTATCGCAGCTTGCGCCGCTTACAGCACCGCGCCCGCTTGGACGAAGCCCCGACCCAAATGGCACCCGACAGCTTGGCCGCCGAGCGGCTGGCCATCGAAGGCTTGTGGGCCTGCACCTTGGGTGCAGAAGGGGCCCAAACCTCACCACCGCTTTGAGTGGCTTGCAACCACGCGAACACCGTTGGGCGCGAGGGCCAACGGCGTGGCGCTTGGCGCGGCTGAGCCCTGAACCTTTGCAGGCGCTCCAGCGGAGCACGGCTTGGGTTTGAGGTCGAGCCGAGCGAACCACACGATCGGCATCAGCGGTTTTGGCGAATTTTCTGCACCAAGGCCGTGGTGGAAAAACCCGACACGAAGGGAATGGCCAAGGCCTTGCCGCCCCAACGGGCCATCGCATGGGTTTCGGCCAAGGTGGCCATGTCGTAATCGCCACCCTTGACCAGCAGATCTGGGCGCAAAGACTCGATCAATTGCAGCGGCGTGTCTTCATCGAACCAAGTGACCAGGTCCACCGAGGCCAGCGCGGCGATCAAACAAACCCGGTCAGCCTCGCGGTTCAAGGGGCGGTCCGCGCCTTTGCCCAAGCGCCGCGCCGAGGCGTCGGTGTTGAGGGCCACCACCAAGCTGGCGCCCAAGCTGCGGGCTTGGGCCAAATACGTCACATGGCCCCGGTGCAGCACATCGAACACGCCGTTGGTGAACACCACCGGCCCACGTGCACGCAAGGCCTGCACCGCAGAAGCAGCCTGGTCAGGGGCCACGCATTTGGTCAAAAAATCGGGTTCATCCATGCGCTCGATTCTAGGGATGCGCGGCCAACGATATGCCCTGGGAAAACTGGCGCAACGGGGTTTAGCGCGGGGTGGCTTTGGGCGCATGGGCGGCGCGCCATTTGCGCACCTCCTGCGCAATGTCGCCGAGTTGGGTCAAGGGCACCATGCCAGGGATTTCGCGCCGGCGCAAAGCCGGTGAGCTGCCACCGGCCCAAATCACCATGTGGGCCGGCAACATGCTGCGCAACTCTTGCAAACCTTCCACCACTTGGTTGGGGTTCATGCTCATGCTGCAACTGAGCGCCACCACATCCACTTGGTGGGCTTGGGCCGCCAACACAATGTCGCGCAATGGGGTTTGAATCCCCAAGGACACGCAGCGACAACCCTCGATGGCCATGATGCTTTGGGCCATCAACAAGCCCACCGCATGTGACTCCTGGGGGAAGGTGGTCAGCAAAACCTTGGGCGTGCTGTGTTGGCCTTGTTCGGGCACGCTGCCAATGGCATGGCGAATGACGGTGGTGACCGACTCGGTGTAGAGGTGCTCCTCAAACACCTCGAGCGCGCCGCGCAACCAGGCTTCACCCACCATCACATTCAGGGGGGCCACCACTTCGGTGACAAACCGCGTCAGCCCCAAGGTGATGGCCGCCTGGCTGAAGGCCCGGCGCAAATCCTCGGCCCGGTGCTCTTTGATCATTTGCATGAAGTCGCGCAAATCGACCTCGGCCTCACCCTCGTCCGTTTGGGCCACCCAGTGGACGCGCTCGCCCGACATGCCCTGGCTCAATCGCTGCAACTCTTCGATCGGCAAAGCCACGATGCGCCCGGGGCGGTGGCCTTGATCGAGCAATCTTTTGATGACGCGCAACTTTTCCACCTCAGACAAGGTGTAGGCTCTCTCGCCAAAGGCATCGCGCCCAGGTTGCGGAAAACCATAACGGCGCTCCCACACGCGCAAGGTGTCTTTGGCCAGACCGGTATCGCGCTCCACACCGGCGATGGACATGGTCAATGGCTCATGTTGGGCGCGAAAGTTCATGCAGCAATGTCCTTGTGGGTGGCCTTGTGATAGCCTGATTGTCCTAGACAATTCGACCAGTTTGGTGCATCATCCTACAACCGGGGCCAAAAATCAAGTATGGATTGCTTGGCCTGAACAAGCGCCATGACCCGCAAGCCCCCGTTGCCCTCCTCTCCCCCCTTCCCCATTGGACCCACCCATGAACCTGCTCCAACCCATGCCCGAAACGCGCCCCCTGGCACAGGCTGCCTTGGCCCTGCTGCTGTGCGCGGCAGCTGGCTGGGGCTGGGTCCGACCCGCATCGGCCCAAGCCATGGGCCCCGCGGCTGCCAGCCCACAGGCCAGCCCCAACGCCGCTTGCCCGCGCCTGCTGCGCCACACCCACGATCGGCTGCAAGACGAAAAGCCCCAATCCCTGTGCCAATACGCCGGCCAGGTGGTGGTGGTCGTCAACACCGCCAGTTTTTGCGGTTTCACCCCGCAATACAAAGGCTTGGAAGATTTGCACGCGCGCTACAAAGGGCGCGGCTTGGTGGTGCTGGGCTTTCCGTCCAACGACTTTTCTCAAGAGCCCGAGTCGAATCAAAAGATCGCCGACTTTTGCGAGAACACCTTTGGGGTGAAGTTCCCCATGTTCAGCAAAACCAGCGTCACCGGCGCCCAGGCCGTGCCCTTGTTCAAGCAATTGAGCGAACTGACCGGCACCCGCCCGCGCTGGAACTTCTATAAATATGTGATTGCCCGTGACGGCACCCACGCCGTGGCCTTCAACAGCATGACGGGCCCGCAAGACAAAAACTTTGTTGCCGAAGTGGAAAAGCAGCTCAATGTCAAGCTGCCCTGACACTTTTCGCCAAAATACCTGCATTGGCGGGCCTCTTCAGGCCCCAGACCTTGTTGGTTCACACACCCCATGAAAGTTGCGATCGTTGGTTCTGGCATTGCCGGCCTGAGTGCGGCCCACGCCCTGCATGGCCAAGCCCAGGTCAGCCTGTTTGAGGCGGGTGACTACTTTGGCGGACACACCCACACGGTGGACGTCACCTTGCCCAGCGCTGGCAAACCCATCACGCACGGGGTGGACACCGGTTTTTTGGTGTTCAACGAGCGCACTTACCCTGGACTGATCGCCTTGTTGGCTGAATTGGGCGTGCCCAGCGCGGTCTCGGACATGTCGTTTTCGGTGCAAGTGCCGCGCCCCGACGGCCGGCCTGGCCTGGAGTGGAATGGGGCCACCCTCAACGCCGTGTTTGCCCAGCGCAGCAACCTGCTGCGACCGCGCTTTTGGGCCATGCTGCGCGACGTGCTGCGCTTCAACACCCTGGCCAGTGGCCTGGCCGAGCAAGGGCAAGAAGCCGGGTTGCAACAGCCTTTGGAAGATTTTTTGACCGCCCACCAGTTTGGCCCGGTGTTTCGCGACTGGTATTTGCTGCCCATGTTGGGCTGCATTTGGAGCTGCCCCACCGATCAAATGCTGCGCTTCCCGGTGGCCACCTTGATCCGCTTTTGCCACAACCATGGGCTGATCCAAGTCAACAACCGCCCGCGCTGGCACACCGTGCGCGGGGGTGCGCGGGAGTATGTGGCGCGCATCACCGAGCGCATCGGCGACAAGCGCTTGCGCACCCCGGTGCGGCGCATTGAGCGCACACCCCAAGGCGTGCGCGTGTTCACCGACGCTGGCCCCGAAACCTTTGACCACGTGATCCTGGCCTGCCATGCCGACCAAGCCCTGGCCATGCTGGCCCATCCCAGCTTGGAGGAGTCAGCCACCTTGGCCGCCATCCGCAGCCAGCCCAACGAGGCCGTGCTGCACACCGACGCATCGGTGATGCCCCAGCGAAAACTGGCCTGGGCGGCGTGGAACTACGAGCGCAGCGCCAGCCCCCAGCGCGAACAGCAACAGGTGTGTTTGCACTACTGGATCAACCAATTGCAGCCGCTGCCGTTTGATCAGCCGGTGATCGTCTCGCTCAACCCGCTGCGCGAGATCGACCCGGCCTGCGTGCTGGGCCGCTACGCATACGACCACCCCGTGTTTGACCTGGCCGCCATCAAGGCGCAGCGCCACATGGCGGCCTTGCAAGGTCAGCAACACACTTGGTATGCCGGTGCCTGGCTGGGCTATGGCTTTCATGAAGACGGCCTGCGCGCCGGTCAAGCGGCTGCGCGCGGCATCTTGAACCAAGCAGCGCCGGGTGTGAGCCAGGTGGTCCCATGAACCTGGCATGGACACCCCCAGCCGCGGTCGGCCCCATGCTTGGGTTTGGCCAGGTGCGCCATGCGCGCTTAAAGCCCCAAGCCCATGCTTTTGCCTACCCCACTTATTTTTTGATGCTGCCCATGCGGCATCTGCAAGCCCATGGCGGCGGGGCTTTGGCACTGAACCGGCGCGCGGCGCTGAGCTTTCACGACACCGATCACGGCGACGGCCGCAGCCCCGCTGAAGGTGGGTCCTTGGGCTGGCTGCTGGAGTTGCTGGCGCGCGAAGGCATCGACGACGCCGATGGCGAGGTGTGGCTGCACTGCTACCCCCGGGTTTTGGGCTATGCCTTCAAACCGGTGAGCTTTTGGTATTGCCACCGCGCCGACCACCGCTTGCGCGCCATCGTGGTGGAGGTCAACAACACTTTTGGCGAACGCCATTGCTATTTGTTGCCCACGCCGCAATGGGGGGCGGAGCAAACCGCATCCAAGGTGTTCCATGTATCCCCCTTTTGCCACATTGAGGGCGTCTACCGCTTCCGCTTCATGCGCACCCAACGCGCTGACGGAGAGCGAACGGTTGTGCGCATCGACCACGACGACGCCCAAGGCCCGCTGCTGCAAACCAGCGTCAGCGGCCAGTTGGAGCCGGTGAGCGCCCACAGCCTTCGCCGCGCGATTTGGCAGTTCCCATTGATGACCTGGGGCGTGATCGCCCGCATCCATTGGCAAGCCCTGAAACTGTGGTGGCAGCGCATACCGTATGTGCCCAAACCCCACCGCCCCTCTCAATTTGTGACCCGCTGAGTTGACCCGAACCGATGAACACCTCCACCGCGCCGCAGCACCGACTGCCCACCGACATGCCCCTGGCCGCACGCCAGGTTCTGCCCCTGCTGCAAAAACTCCAGCATGGCCGATTGCACCTGCGCTTGCCCAACGGCAGTGAGTCGGTCTACGGCCAAGGCGAGCAACCCAGCGCCAGTTTGGTGGTGCACGACTGGGGGGTGTTTGCCGCCGCCATGCGCAGCGGCGACATTGGCTTTGCCGAGTCGTTCATTGCCGGCGAATGGGAAACCCCCGATTTGTGCGCCTTGCTGCGCGTCTTCATTGCCAACCGCAACGCGCTGGAAGACGTGATTTACGGCCACTGGTGGGGCCAGTTGGCGCACCGGCTGCGCCATTGGCTCAACCGCAACACCCGCAGCAACAGCCGCAAAAACATCCATGCCCATTACGACCTGGGCAACGCGTTTTACAGCCTGTGGCTGGACCCGACCATGAACTACTCATCGGCCTGGTTCGATGGCAACCCCATGCTGCCCATGGACCAAGCGCAAGACGCCAAAGTGCGTCGCGCCTTGCGCATGGTCAACCTCACACCGGGCCACAACCAACGCTTGCTCGAAATAGGCTGCGGCTGGGGCGCGCTGGCCGAAATGGGCACCCGTGAATGGGGCGTGGCGTTCACCGGCGTGACGCTCAGCGAACAACAACTCGCGCATGCGCAAAAGCGTTTGACCGATCAGGGCTTGGGCGATCAGGCCCAGTTTCGCTTGCAAGACTACCGCGACATCACCGACCCCGCGTTTGACGCCATTTGCTCCATCGAGATGATCGAAGCCGTGGGTCAGGCGTATTGGCCCACCTACTTTGAAACCGTGGCGCGCTTGCTCAAACCCGGTGGACGCGCCTGCATCCAAAGCATTGTGATCGCCGACGCCCACTTTGATCGCTATGTGCGCGGCACCGATTTCATACAACAGTACATCTTCCCCGGCGGTTGTCTGCCTTCGCCCAGCGCGTTTCGCCAGCACGCACAAGCTGCGGGCCTGCGCGTGGTCGACGAGTTTGCCTTTGGCTTGGACTATGCCCACACCTTGCGTTTGTGGCGCGAGCGCTTCATGCAGGTCAAACCCCAGGTGCTGGCGCTGGGCTTTGACGAGCGCTTTGTGCGCATTTGGCAGTTTTATTTGGCGTACTGCGAAGCCGCCTTCATGGAAGCCAGCACCGACGTGGTGCAGTACACCTTGCTCAAGCCATGAGCTTGCAAGGCCCGGCTTTTTTGCTGGCATGGCTGTGGTTGGGCGCGCAAGCCTTGGGGCCCGCCCATGCCGGACCCCCGCCCAGGCCTGTGGCGGCCACGCCCAGCCCCAACGACACGCTGGCCATGGGCACTGCATTGGAGCGGCTGCTCAAACGCTGGTTGGGGACACCCCAACTGGTGGGCCAAGGAACGCTTCGGTATTTTGGTTTTTCCATCTACCAAGCCCAGCTCTGGGCGGGTCAACGCCCGCCAGAGGCGGGCCTGTCTTGGGCGCAACAACCCGTGTTGTTGTCGCTGCATTACCAGCGTGATTTCAAAGGCGAGGACATTGCGCAGCGCAGCTTTGAGGAAATGCAGCGCCACCCATTGATGCGCGCGAGCGATCATGCGGCCTGGCTTGCAGCACTCAAGGCATTGATGCCCGATGTGCGCACAGGAGAACGCTTGATCGGCGTTTACCAGCCCGGCCAAGGGCTGCAGCTGTGGCACGACGGGGCCAGCTTGCGCGAATTGGGCACCGCGCCCGACGCGCTGATGGCGCAGGTGTTCATGGGCATTTGGCTTGACCCATCGACGTCGCAACCTGAACTGCGCCAGCGCTTGCTGGGCCTGTCCAAGCCGTGACGACCGCGCCTTGGCCGCTGGGACGCGCCGACCTGGCGCGTTTGGGCGCGATGGGTTTTCCGCTGGCTTTTGTGGCCTTGCCCTTGTACGTGGTGCTGCCGCACCACTATGCCAACACCTACGCCCTGCCCCTGTCGTGGATCGGCGCTTTGCTATTGGCGACGCGCTTGGGTGACGCCTTCATCGACCCCTGGTTGGGGCGTTGTACCGATCGCTGGTTTGCCCAGGCCCACACGCGGGTGTTGGCCTGGGCGCGCGCCTGCAGCGTGGTGTTGAGCGGGGGTTTGGTGCTGCTGTTTTTTCCGCACGGAGTCTTGCCCGCGCCCGCTTCTCCAGTGGGCTTGATGGGTGTGGCCAGCTTGGCTTTGGTGGCCTGCTGTGTCGGCCTGAGCACCTTGAGCTTGGCCCACCAATCCTGGGGCGCGCGCCTTGGTGGCAATGAGGCGCAGCGCAGTCACTTGGTGGGCTGGCGCGAAGGCCTGGGCCTGTTGGGGGTGATTTGCGCCAGTGTTTTGAGTGCCACGGCAGGCGTGGGCGCGATGGTGGCGGCGTTTGCGCTGGCCTTGGTGGTGGCGCTGTGGGCATGGCACCATGCACCGGCACCCGCACCAACATCCGGCGCAACGACCGCGCATGCCAAGGCCGCCCCAGACGCCCAGAGCCCTCCATCCACCGCACCCACCCTGACACCCATGCGCATGGGCGCGCCATTGCAGCAACCGTTGTTTCGCGGTTTGTTGGCGGTGTTTGTGCTCAATGGCATTGCCAGCGCCATCCCGGCCACCTTGGTGCTGTTTTTTGTGCAAGACCGTTTGCAAGCCGCACCCGGACAAGAGGGGATTTTTTTGGCCATCTATTTTTGCGCGGCCGCCGTTTCCATGCCCCTGTGGTTGCGCGCTGTGCAACGCCTGGGCTTGGTGCGCTGCTGGCTGCTGGGCATGGGGCTGGCCATGGGGGTGTTCATTTGGACTTTGGGCTTGGGCACGGGCGACACCTGGGCCTTTGGCTGGGTGTGTGCGCTCTCGGGGCTGGCCCTGGGCGTGGATGTGATCGCCCCCGGCGCCTTGCTCACCGGCGTGGTGCAGCGCTTGGGACAGTCGCAATCGCACCAAGGCCTTTACTGGGGCTGGTGGCAGGTCGCGACCAAACTCAACCTGGCCTTGGCCGCAGGACTCACCTTGCCCGCCCTGCAATGGTGGGGCTACACGCCAGGACAACACGATGCCGCTGGCCTGTGGACGCTCAGCTGCGCTTATGGCCTAATTCCTTGCCTGCTCAAAGTTGCGGCCGCCCTGTGCCTGTGGCTGCACCGGCACCCACTGACCCCACCCACCCCGTCGGAGACCTCCCCATGAAACGTCGTTCTTTGTTGCTGGCTGCACCGGTCGGTGCATTGGTCAGCTTGGCCGGTTGTGCTGGCCCGCGCATTGACGAGTTGGCCCAAGAGCTGCCGCGCTTGGACCTGCGCCGGTACTTCAACGGCACCGTGGACGCCTGGGGCATCTTCACCGATCGCAACGGCAAAGTGGTCAAGCGCTTCACCGTGGTGATGGACTGCCGCTGGAGCGGCGAGGAAGGTGTGCTTGACGAGCAATTCAGCTACAGCGATGGCACCAAACAGCGGCGCGTGTGGCGCTTGCGCCATTTGGGCAACGGGCGCTACAGTGGCCGTGCCGACGACGTGGTGGGCGAGGCCCAAGGCCAAACCCAGGGCAATGCTTTTCAATGGGGTTACACCCTGGCCTTGCCCGTCGATGGCCGGGTGTGGGAGGTGCAGTTCGATGATTGGATGTACCTGATGGACGAGCGCGTGATGCTCAACAAAGCGCGCATGAGCAAATGGGGCATCTACCTGGGCGAGGTCACCCTGTCGTTCACCAAGCGAGGGGGGGTATGACGCCCAAGTCCCAACGCATTGACGCATTGGCTTGCGCCTGCATCTGCGCCACCACCGGCAAAGTCGACATCTTCATCGACTTCGGTCACGGCAATTGCATCAGTTGCAGCGCTGTCAACCACTCCCAGAGGCGGCCATGGCTTTGAACCCCACGCTGGCATCTTGGCGCGGCCAACGCGTGTGGTTGATTGGCGCCTCCAGCGGCATAGGCCTGGCCTGCGCCGAGGCCTTGCACCAGGCCGGGGCCGTGGTGTGTGTGTCGGCCCGCAAAGCCGCCGCGCTGGATGCGTTTGTGGCCCAGCACCCCGGTGCGCGCGCCCTGGCCATGGACGTGACCGACGCCGCCAGCGTGGCCCAGGCCTGCCAAGCCGCTTGGGGTTCGCAAGGCCTGGATTGGGTGGTGTATTGCGCCGGCCACTACCAAGCCCACGATGCACGCCACTTCGACCTGCCCGACATGCTGCGCCACCAAGACGTGAATTACACCGGCGCCCTGCGCGTGCTCGACGCGCTGCTGCCGCGCCTGATGGCCCAGGGACGCGGGCATGTGAGCCTGGTATCGAGCGTGGCCGGCTACCGGGGCCTGCCCAAAAGCCTGGCCTATGGGCCGACCAAAGCCGCCCTCACCCATTTGGCCGAGGCCTTGTACTTTGACCTGCACCCGGCGGGCTTGGGGGTGAGTGTGGTCAACCCCGGCTTTGTGCAAACCCCGTTGACCGCGCAAAACGACTTTCACATGCCGGCCTTGATGCAACCCGCCGACGCGGCGCAATGCATGCTGCAAGGCTGGCAGCAAGGCGCATTTGAAATTCACTTTCCCAAACGCTTCACCCGCTGGATGAAGCTGATGCAAGTCTTGCCCTACGCGTGGTTTTTCCCGCTGGTGGCCCGCATGACCCGACCGCGCCCATGAACCCAAGCCCAAGCCTTGTTCCAGATGAAGCCCCTGCCAGCGACATCGCGGACATCGAGCGATTTTTCTCCGAGATGACGCCGGCACACTTAACCCGCCTGGGCGAGGTCTACAGCGCCGATGCTTGGTTCAAAGACCCGTTCAACGAGGTACAGGGCTTGGAGGCGGTGCGGGGTATTTTTCAACACATGTACGACAGCCTGAACCAGCCGCGCTTCATCGTCACCACCCGGGTGGTGCAAGGCCACCAGTGTTTTTTGACCTGGGACTTTGTGTTCGGTCTGCGCGGCCAAACCACCGAGATCACGGTGCGCGGGGCATCGCATTTGTGGCTTGCGCCCGGCACCGATGGGCGCTGGCGCATCTCACGCCACCGCGACTACTGGGACGTGGCCGAGGAGCTGTATGAAAAGCTGCCGCTGCTGGGCGCATTGATGCGCTGGCTCAAGCGGCGCGTGAACGCACCGCCCCGCTGATCAGGTGGGTGCGGGCAAAGTCTCGCTGAAACTGCCGCGCTGGCTCATGCGCTCGAGCAGCTTGTCCAAGGTCGGGTAATCACTGCGCCAGTCGATCTGGGCGAAGCGAAAGTCCAAGTAACCCAGGGCGCAACCGACGGCAATATCGGCCAAGCTGAAATGGGTGCCCGCACAAAAACTGCGCTCGCCCAAGCCCCGCGCCATGGCGCTCAAGGACAAGTGGATTTTGTCCATTTGCCGCGCCACCCAGGCCGGGCTGCGCTGGCTTTCCTCGCGCCCTGGCCAGGTGTTTTCCAAGCGCGCCAAGATGGCCGCATCCAGCAAACCATCGGCCAAGGCCTCCCAGGTTTTCACCTCGGCGCGCTCGCGCCCCGACGAGGGAATCAGTTTGCCCACAGGCGACAAGGTGTCCAGGTACTCAACGATGACACGCGAATCAAACAAGGCCTCGCCGCCTTCCATGATCAAGCAGGGCACCTTGCCCAGTGGGTTGGACAAGTTGATGGCGGTTTGTGCCGACCACACGTCTTCTAAAACCAATTGATAGTCGAGTTTTTTTTCGGCCATCACGATGCGCACTTTGCGAACGTAAGGGCTGGTGATGGCACCAATGAGTTTCATGCTGAGCGGTCAAAACGAAGTGGCCTTCATTCTATCGGTCACCGCGACCCCGAATGCAAAGACATTCCCCTGTTGACAACAGTGCCTGGCCTAAAATCATTCGATGAACCACTCTGCCATCACTGCTTTGTCGCCGCTGGACGGTCGCTACGCCAACAAACTCACCGCGTTGCGCGCTTTGATGAGCGAACAAGGCTATATGCACCGGCGTGT
>CAMDJU010000011.1 GCA_945900695.1 Bordetella parapertussis
TTATATGTTGTTTTTTACGAGTGAAAATATCATTCGTGGTCGCTGATGCGCAGGTGTGAGCTGTGTCAGTGGGTGGGCCAAGGACGCTAGGGTCATCAAGTGGGAGGGTTTTGGTGCCATTCAAAGTGGGTTATTCGCTTGGTTTACGAAGGGCGCCCCAAGCCCGTTGTTCTCTTGCCAGATGGATTGTTTGGGCTGCTCATGGTTTGAGGGGCTCTGCTTTAGGAGGTCATGGTGACGGCTGAATTCCCCCTGCATGTATTCGTTTACGGCACTTTGCGCCGTGGCGGCACCAACGACATCAATCGATTGAGCCCGCCGCCTCGATTCAAGGGAGCCGCCCAGGTGGCTGGGCGCTTGTTCTCGTTGGGTGCTTACCCGGGCATTCAATTGGGAGCAGTCGGCATGGTGGTGGGAGAGGTCTATGCCATCGCATCGGAACTCGAAGCCGTGCTGGATGAAATTGAAGGCCTTGCACCCACCCCCGATGGGCAATACGAAAAAGCTGCCATCCAAGTTGCGGTCGGATCGCAAAACTTGTCTTGCTTGATTTATGTGGCCACGGTCGAAACATTGGTGCGTGGGGTTCCCATGGCGTCTGGCGATTGGATGGACCTTCGGGGGTAAAGCTTTGCCTTTTGCGTGACTGCCGTGATTGGTGTGTGGGATGTGAGTGCCTCAAAATGCTATTTCATATTGAGAAATTATCAACATCCCCCGCCCGTTGTATTTTTTCAATGTGAGATATTGATTTCCACATTGCAGAAATTTATTTGTAAGTATTTGTTTTGATTCAATTAAATAAAATTCTTATATAAGACATAAGAGCTTTTATTGTCTTATATAAGACTTAAAGTGTGGGTTCTGCATTCGCAGTTTTCAACCACTTTCAAAGGGAACCAACATGCCACAAGCTCTTGCCGAACAACTCAGCCGTGAACAGCAAATCTCCGCAATTGAAAAGGATTGGGCCACCAACCCCCGATGGAAAGGCATCAAGCGCGGGTACAGCGCCGCCGACGTGGTTCGATTGCGCGGCAGCTTTCCGATTGAATACACCTTGGCACGACGGGGCGCTGAAAAATTGATGGATTTGCTGCACACCGAAGCCTATGTCAACTGCCTGGGCGCATTGACCGGGGGCCAAGCCATGCAGCAGGTCAAAGCAGGTATCAAAGCCATTTACCTTTCGGGTTGGCAAGTCGCGGCTGACAACAATGGCTATTCGTCCATGTACCCCGATCAATCTCTCTACCCAGTGGATTCGGTGCCTGGTGTGGTTGAGCGGATCAACAACACCTTTCGCCGCGCCGATGAAATCCAGTGGTCAAAGGGCTTGAACCCTGGCCAGGCAGGTTACATCGACTACTTCGCTCCCATCGTGGCCGACGCCGAAGCTGGGTTTGGCGGTGTGCTGAACGGGTTTGAGCTGATGAAGGCCATGATTCGCGCTGGCGCCGCGGGCGTGCATTTTGAGGACCAGTTGGCTTCCGTGAAAAAGTGTGGCCACATGGGCGGAAAAGTGCTGGTGCCCACCACAGAGGCTGTGCAAAAGCTGATTGGCGCGCGCATGGCGGCCGATGTGTGTGGCACACCGACGCTGGTGATCGCGCGCACGGACGCAGAGGCGGCCGATTTGTTGACCAGCGATTACGATGAAAATGACAAGCCATTCGTCACGGGAGAGCGCACGGCTGAGGGTTTTTACAAAACCCGCAAGGGCATGGCGCAGGCCATTTCACGTGCTGTCGCTTATGCCCACTATGCCGATTTGGTGTGGTGTGAAACCGGAACCCCCGACTTGGAGTTCGCTCGTCAATTTGCCGAAGCGGTGCACAAGGTTCACCCCGGCAAAATGTTGGCCTACAACTGCTCGCCATCTTTCAATTGGAGAAAGAACCTGGACGATGCCACGATTGCCAAGTTCCAGCGCGAGCTGGGTGCCATGGGGTACAAATACCAATTCATCACCTTGGCGGGCATTCACTCCATGTGGTTCAACATGTTTGACCTGGCACAGGACTACGCCCAACGTGGGATGTCTGCCTATGTGGAGAAGGTGCAAGAGCCTGAGTTTGCGGCCCGTGATCGGGGTTACTCCTTCGTTTCCCACCAGCAAGAAGTGGGAACTGGTTACTTTGATGATGTGACCACGGTGATCCAAGGCGGCAAGTCCAGCGTGACGGCCCTGACAGGCTCCACCGAGGAAGAGCAGTTTCACTGAGTTCTGTCCCAGCGCCCGCGATGTAGGGCGTGAATGAAAAAAGCCCGTCCGCGGGCTTTTTTTATGGGAAAATCAAGCCCTTAGCATGGTCTATACCGCGCTTGTTTTTTGTTGAATCGACAGATACCTCACCGAGTTGCCCATGCCCCAAGTTTCCTTGCCTGATGGATCTACCCGCATTTTTGCGTCGCCAGTCACGGTGGCCGAAGTGGCTGCCTCCATCGGGGCCGGATTGGCCAAGGCGGCTTTGGCTGCCAAAGTGGATGGCCAAATGGTCGATACCAGTCATGTGATCGAGGGAGATGCTCGTTTGGCCATCTTGACCGCCAAAGATGTGGATGGCTTGGAGGTGATCCGGCATTCAACAGCCCATTTGTTGGCGTATGCCGTCAAAGCCCTTTTCCCAGGCGCACAGGTCACCATTGGGCCCGTCATCGAAAACGGCTTTTATTATGATTTTTCTTATCAGCGGCCATTCACCCCAGAGGACCTGGTCGCCATCGAAAAGAAAATGACTGAACTGGCCAACCTGGACCAAGCCATTGTTCGCCGTGTTTTGCCGCGCGATGAGGCCGTGGCCTACTTCAAGTCCATGGGCGAGCACTACAAGGCTGAAATCATTGCCAGCATTCCTGCCCAAGAAGATGTGAGCTTGTACCGAGAAGGCGAATTTGAAGATTTGTGTCGCGGCCCACATGTGCCCAGCACGGGCAAGTTAAAGCACTTTAAATTGATGAAGGTGGCCGGCGCTTATTGGCGGGGGGACCACCGCAATGAAATGCTGCAGCGGATTTATGGCACGGCCTGGGCCAGCAAAGAAGATCTGCAGCAGCACCTGACCATGCTGGAAGAGGCTGAAAAACGAGACCACCGAAAGCTGGGTCGTGAACTCGATTTTTTCCACATTGATGAGCACTCCCCTGGGACGGTTTTTTGGCATCCCAAGGGCTGGATTTTGTGGCAAGAGGTCGAGCAATACATGCGCCACGTCTATCGCGACAACGGCTACCTGGAAGTCAAAGGGCCGCAGATTCTGGATCAGCACCTTTGGGAGAAAACAGGGCACTGGGACAAGTACCGTGAAAACATGTTTGTGACCGAATCGGAGAAGCGCGACTATGCCCTGAAGCCGATGAATTGTCCCGGTCATATTTTGATTTTCAAGCAAGGCATCAAGAGCTACCGGGACTTGCCATTGCGTTTTGGCGAGTTTGGTCAATGCCATCGAAATGAGCCCACCGGTGGCTTGCACGGCATCATGCGTGTTCGTGCATTTACCCAAGACGATGGACATATTTTCTGTACCGAGGCACAAATTCAGCCAGAGGTGATGGCCTTCACCACCTTGTTGCAAAAGGTTTATAAAGATTTTGGCTTCACCAAAATTCTTTATCGCTTGTCGACCCGCCCTGAAAAGCGCATTGGCAGCGAAGAGAGTTGGGACCGAGCGGAGCACGCATTGGCAGAGGGTTTAAAGGCTTCCGGTTGTGAGTTTGAGTATCTGCCTGGTGAGGGTGCTTTTTATGGCCCCAAAATCGAATACACCCTCAAGGACGCTTTGGGGCGAGAGTGGCAATGTGGAACGATCCAGGTTGACCCGAACATGCCAGAGCGGTTGGACGCTGAATTTGTGGCCGAAGACGGTGGTCGGCATAGACCCATCATGTTGCACCGAGCCATTGTTGGAAGCCTGGAGCGGTTCATTGGCATTTTGATAGAAGAGCATGCGGGCGCGCTGCCTGTTTGGCTCGCGCCTGTTCAAGTCAGTGTGCTCAATATCACCGATGGCCAGGCCGATTACGTCGAAAGTGTCGTTAAAAGGTTGAAAAATCAAGGCTTTAGGGTGGACTCTGATCTGCGAAATGAGAAAATTACCTATAAAATACGTGAGCATTCAATGCAGAAGCTGCCATACATCCTGGTCGTTGGAGACAAGGAAAAAGCAGCTGGTGCCGTTGCAGTGCGCGCCCGAGGGAACAAAGACCTCGGAGTGATGTCCTTGGATGCATTTGTACAGATGATCTCCAATGACATTGCCCTCAAAAGCTGATTTCTTTGAAATAGCGACTGGGTGTGTTGCACTTGGCGGTTGTGTGCCGTTTGTTTTGGCAAACGGTTTTTAATAAAGGACAAGAACCATCGCTACTGAATTCAGAGATCGCCGCCATCGCGAAGAGCGCAAGCACCGGTTGAACCGGGAAATCATGGCACCCGAAGTCCGCTTGAGCGGACCCGACAACGAGCCCTTGGGGATTGTGAGTCTGATGGAGGCCTTGCGCATGGCGGGAGACCTTGATGTTGACTTGGTCGAAATTGCCTCTACCGCGGTACCCCCGGTCTGTCGCTTGATGGATTACGGCAAGTTCAAGTACCAAGAGCAAAAGAAGGCCGCTGAAGCCAAGTCCAAGCAAAAGATCATTGAAGTCAAAGAGATCAAGTTCAGGCCCGGTACCGATGACGGTGACTACAACATCAAGTTGCGCAACATCAAGCGGTTTTTGGCTGAAGGCGATAAGTGCAAGATCACATTGCGTTTCAGGGGCAGAGAAATCACTCACCAAGAAATCGGGATGGCCTTGCTGCAAAGAATTCGGGAGGAGTTGGCTGACCTGATCGTGGTTGAGCAATTCCCCAAATTGGAAGGCCGGCAGATGATCATGATGATCGCGCCGGGCAAGAAAAAAGTGGGCGGCGCTGCCAAACCCACGGCTGAGACCGCTGCGGTGGCTTCAGCTTAAATCTGACAGGGGCGGTTGGTTGCCGACCCTGACAGCACACCCCTGACCCAGGTTGGGGGAGCACAAGTGGCTCGGGGCCATCAAGTTTGCTAAGGTTGCAAACGCCTCACGAGCACAATGATAAAAGGAGCATTCAAATGCCCAAAATGAAAACCAAAAGCAGCGCGAAGAAGCGCTTTCGTGTTCGTCCGGGTGGCACTGTGAAACGCGGTCAAGCCTTCAAACGTCACATTTTGACCAAGAAGACCACCAAAAATAAGCGCCACTTGCGTGGCTCTGTCGCAGTCCATGAGACCAATATGGGTCACATGGCCCAAATGTTGCCCTTCGCAGGGCTGTGATCAGACGAACAAGGAGATTATCAAATGCCTCGCGTTAAACGTGGAGTGACGGCACGTGCCCGTCACAAAAAAGTACTCGCTCAAGCCAAAGGTTTCCGTGGTCGCCGCGGCAATGTTTTCCGGATCGCCAAAGAAGCGGTGATGAAAGCCGGGCAATATGCCTACCGCGATCGCAGAACCAAAAAACGTGTGTTCCGTCAGCTTTGGATTGCCCGTATCAACGCGGCAGCACGTGAGCTGGGCATGACCTACAGCCAGTTTGCCAACGGTCTGAAGAAAGCGGCCATCGAGATCGACCGCAAAATGTTGGCTGATTTGGCCGTGCACGACAAAGCAGCCTTTGGGCACATCGTCGAGCAAGTCAAAGCCAAGCTAGCGGCTTGATGTCCCCGACCCGGTTGCGCCTGGTATGCAGGTGCGCCGGGTTTTTTATTGTCATGGGCCCATGGGGTCCCGTCTGATTCAATTACGCTTGCCTTGCAATGAATGATCTGAATGCTTTGGTGATGGCTGCGCAATCGGCTTTTGAGGGATGCCATACCCAAGCTGATCTGGAAAACGCCAAGGCCCAATTCTTGGGCAAAACCGGGCGCGTCACAGAGCTGATGAAGGGCCTGGCCACGCTGCCAACTGAAGAAAAGAAACTTCAGGGGGCTGCCATTAATCAAGCCAAACAAGCGGTCGAAATAGCCTTGTCGCAGCGCAGACAAGCGCTGGCAGACTTTGAGCTGGCCAGCCAACTCAAAGCGCAGGCGTTGGATGTTGGTTTACCCGGGCGGTTGCGCCCAACCGGTGGCCTACACCCCGTGAGTCTGACTTTGGAGCGGATTGAGCAAATCTTCGATTCCATGGGGTTTGAAGTGGCGCAGGGCCCAGAAATTGAGACCGATTGGTACAACTTCACGGCACTGAACACGCCGGAAGATCATCCGGCGCGCTCCATGCACGACACCTTTTACGTTGAAGGTGGCTATTTGTTGCGGACCCACACCAGCCCCATGCAAATTCGCCATGCTGTCAGCCATGTCAAGCGCCATCAAGCCTTGCTGGATGCTGGTCAGACCATGCCTGAAATTCGCGTGATCGCGCCTGGCCGCACGTACCGCGTGGACAGCGATGCAACCCATTCCCCCATGTTTCACCAGTGCGAAGGTTTGTGGATTGGGGAGAACATCAGCTTTAAAGACCTGAAAGTGGTTTTTACCGATTTCTGCCGCACTTTTTTTGAGTCCTCTGATTTGGTGCTGCGATTCCGCCCCAGCTTTTTCCCTTTCACTGAGCCCAGCGCGGAAATTGATATTCAATTTCCCAGTGGGCCTTTGGCCGGGCGGTGGCTCGAAGTGGCAGGCTCAGGGCAAGTGCATCCGCAGGTGGTGAGGAACATGGGCTTGGATCCCGAGCACTACTTGGGCTTCGCATTTGGCATGGGACCTGACCGATTGACTATGCTTCGATACGGGGTCAATGATCTGCGCCTGTTCTTTGATGGCGATGTTCGTTTTCTGAGTCAATTTCGCTAAACCAAACGCCGACCCACTATGCAATTCCCTGAGTCTTGGTTGCGCGAATTTTGCAACCCACCATTGAACTCGCAAGCTTTGGCCGATACCCTCACCATGGCTGGTTTAGAGGTTGAGGACATGCGACCTGTGGCACCGGCTTTCAGCAAGGTGCTGGTCGGTCAGATATTGAATGCCATCCCTCACCCCAATGCTGATCGCTTGCGCATTTGTGAAGTGGATGTCGGCCTGCCGCAAACCTTGTCGATTGTTTGTGGTGCGCCCAATGCCCGTGCGGGCATCAAGGTGCCATGCGCCATGGTCGGGGCTTTATTGCCGCCGGGTGAAGATGGCCAGCCTTTTGCCATCAAACTGGGCAAGATCAGGGGCGTGGAGAGTCAGGGCATGTTGTGCTCATCCAAAGAGCTGCAACTCAATGACGATCATGGGGGGTTGCTGGAACTGTCTGCGATGGCCGAGTTGGGCCTAGACATTCGCCAACACCTGGCATTGGACGATGTGCTTTTCACCCTGAAGCTGACGCCCAATTTGGCCCATTGCTTGGGAATACTAGGGGTCGCCCGCGAACTGTCTGCATTGACGGGTGCCCCACTTTTGCAACCTGTCTACCCCGCCGTGCCCTGCAACACGGATCAAGTGCTGCCGGTAGACATCGCGGCCCCAGACTTATGTGGCCGTTTTTCAGGGCGAGTGGTTAGATTTGTCAATCCATTGTCCCCGACGCCCAGCTGGATGGTGGATCGATTGGCCCGCTGTGGCCAGCGCAGTGTCAGTGCCTTGGTCGATATTTCCAACTACGTGATGTTTGAGTTGGGGCGGCCCACCCATATTTTTGATTTGGCAAAAATACAAGGTGGCTTGCAGGTCCGCTGGGGACGCAAAGGCGAAACCTTGAAGCTGCTCAACGGGCAAACTGTTGAAGTGGATTCGGATGTGGGCGTCATCTCGGACGAACACCAGGTTGAATCGCTGGCCGGCATCATGGGGGGAGACGCTACCGCCGTGGGGGACACCACCCAGCACATCTATATTGAGGCTGCATTTTGGTGGCCCAAATCTGTGGCGGGCCGCTCTCGCCGCTTTAACTTTTCCACCGATGCTGGGCACCGATTTGAGCGTGGTGTGGATCCATCTCTGACCGTGGAGCACATTGAACGCATCACCCAGTTGGTTTTGGATATTTGTGGAACGCCAGATTCCCAGTGTGGCCCTATCGATGATCTGCAACCCAATATGCCGCGCGCATTGCCAGTTCGCTTGCGGGTGGCGCGGGCAGCCAAGGTTTTGGGCATGGCAGTCGATGAAGGCCAATGCATGAAGGCTTTGGTTTCTTTGGGCTTGTCTTGCACGTTGTCCGAAGGGGTCATTGCGGTGGTGCCCCCGAGTTATCGGTTTGACTTGCAAATTGAAGAGGATTTGATTGAGGAAGTGGCACGCATGATTGGCTTTGACCAATTGCCAACCACGCCACCGCAAGCGCCTATCTCCGCCAAACTTCACACCGAATCCAAACGCAGCGCGCACGCCATTCGCCGCAGCTTGGCAGGCTTGGGGTATCAAGAAACCATTAATTTCAGTTTTGTTTCTGCGCAATGGGAGACAGACCTTCTGGCCAACCCTGACCCGGTGAAGTTACTCAATCCGATTGCCAGCAACATGGGGGTGATGCGCTCTTCGCTCATCGGTTCATTGCTTCAGGTGGTCAAGTTCAATGTGGACAGACGAGCCGAGCGCGTGCGTGTTTTCGAAATTGGCAGAGTGTTTCGGAAAAATCCGCAAACGCCCAACAGCGATATCACCGTTGAAGGCTTTGATCAGTCCATTCACATTGCGGCCGTTGCCGTCGGTCCCCTGGTACCGCTGCAATGGGCTGCGACTGACAACGACGCAGATTTCTTTGATGTCAAGGCAGACCTTCAAGCGCTTCTTTCGCCACTGGAGGCGCAGTTTCATCCGGCTGAGCATCCTGCATTGCACCCAGGGCGCTGCGCGGCCGTTATTTTGCGGGGGCAAACCATTGGTCATATTGGGGAGTTGCATCCCAGACATCGACAGTCTTGGGGTTTTGCGCAAGCACCGGTGCTTTTTGAGTTGACTTTGGATCCAGTGTTAGCGGTTGATATTCCCATGTTCAAGCCTGTATCCAAATTTCCTGTGGTCGAGCGGGATTTGGCCGTCGTGGTTGGGCAAAGCGTGACCCACAATCAATTGATGCAGGCTGTTTTTGCGGCACCTACCCAGGGCTTGCTCAGAGATGCCGTCTTGTTTGATATCTACCAGCCAGATCAAGCTGTAGCCAACTTGGCTGCCAATGAAAAAAGCCTGGCCATTCGGTTGACGCTGGGCAGCGAAGAATCGACTTTGACGGATGAGCGAATCCAGGTTGTGGTGGATTCGGTTCTGTCTTCTTTGACACTTGCGCTCCAAGCGCGACTGCGGTAAATCAGGAGAGTTCACATGGAAATTTCAGTCGATAGCCTTGAAACGCCAGCCTTGACCAAGGCCCAACTCGCTGACATGTTGTATCAACAAATCGGTTTGAATAAACGCGAATCCAAGGACATGATCGAGGCTTTTTTTGACCTCATCACCCAAAGTCTGGTGGATAGCAACGACGTGAAGATTTCTGGTTTTGGCAATTTTCAAATTCGCACCAAGGCCGCAAGACCTGGTCGCAATCCCCGCACTGGGGAAGTTATCCCCATTGCGGCGCGTAGAGTGGTTACTTTCCATGCCAGTCATAAATTAAAAGACCTCATTCAGAGTGAAAACCCGGGGCAGAGCGTGTAAATTTTTAAAAACTTTAATTTTTTACAGTCTTTTTTGTCCTTCCCTACTTATCTTTTCTGCGCGCTTGGGTTAACCTTAGATCAGACAACGCTCGCACATGGAAACCCCTCTACCCGATATACCTGCCAAACGCTATTTCACCATTGGTGAAGTGAGTGAGTTGTGCGCGGTCAAACCCCATGTCTTGCGTTACTGGGAGCAAGAGTTCACCCAGTTGAGACCCATGAAGCGCCGAGGCAATCGCCGTTACTATCAACACCACGAAGTGTTGATGATTCGTCGCATCCGTGGTTTGTTGTATGAGCAAGGCTTCACCATCAGCGGCGCTCGAAATCGCTTACAAGAGATTGGACATGAGTTCAAGTTAGATGAACCAAGTGCTGATCTCAATGTGGTTGAGACCTTGCCTGCCAGTGTGATTGCTGCTGCACCGCACTCGGAGGGGTGGGGCATGTCGTTGACCACACCTGAGGGCACAGGCTCAAAACGTTTGTTTCTTTTGCGCCGGGAATTGTTTGAAATTCGCGAACTGCTCAGTGAGGCTCACGCATAACACCGTTATAATCATCACCTTCGGCGTGTAGCGCAGCCTGGTAGCGCACTTGCATGGGGTGCAAGGGGTCGCGAGTTCGAATCCCGCCACGCCGACCAACGATACAAGGGTTAGCAGATTTTTTCTGCTAACCCTTTTTTGTGGCCTCAGTGCGAGTTGAGTTGGTCAACATAGCGCTGCAAACTCTCGATGGGCAGTGCGCCTCGATCGACCAAACATTGAATACAGCGTGCACTTAAATCATGGCTTTGGTAGCAATGGTGCATGATCAAACTCAATTGCTTGAGTTGTTCATCGCTCATGCCATCAAGATGCACAAAATCCTTGACATAGACGATGTCTGCCTCTAACAACTGATGCACGCTTTGTTGGGCTGAGCCATGAAACTCTAAAGGGGCAATCGGCCAGCGCTTGATATCTACAAAGCCATGCGGCACAAAGCCCAACGTGCGTAAATAAACATCGACCTGACCGAAGGTGGGCTGATTGTCATACAAGGCGATGAAACTGATTTCGGTTTGAATGGCAACCGCATTTTTTAAGTGCTCAGTAGCGCCATGGAACACATCCATTTCGGCACCTTGTACGTCAATTTTGAGCAGATCAAAGGGGCGCACTTCGCTGATGTCGTCTAGCTTGTGCGTGCGCACTTGTATTTGTTCAAGCACTTTCGCGTTGGGCTGGAACTGCGGAAAAACATTCAACGCAGCGGGGCTCGGTCGCAACAGGCTGGTCCATCCAGAATACTGGCACACATTCAAGGTGGCAAGCCCACCGGCACCCAAAACCTGTGGCAGGTAGGTTTCCAATGGCCCCTTGCGTTGGATCAGTTCGTGCAATGCTGATTCTTGGGGTTCAAAGCCTGTCACGTGGCACAGGCCTTGGGACAGCATATTTTTATAAGGAGGTGTCCCGTCAATCGGGTTGGCACCCACATCCACCACGTGTGTCAAATCGGATGGGCGCAGCAGACTCAGGAGTTTGTCAGGCATTCCAACAACCGTTCGCTCATGATTTCCGGTCGGCCTTTGAACAAGACTTTGACTTTTTCGGGGCTTGAAAGGCGGTTGCGCAACCAGGCCCTCTCCGTGTGGTTGGCGGCCAAGCGCAGTGTTGCCAAGATATATTCTTCTGTGGAGCGGGCAATCAGCCAATCTGGCATGCCAAGCCTGCGAAACAAGCCCTCATCAATGTGTTCGTGCACTTCGTTTCCTGACTTGCACACGCCGACCAAACCAGCACTGATCGTGTCAATGATGCCATTGGTGTTGCCAAATGGAAATGGATTGATGAACATGTCGCAAGCACCGATCACCTGCATATAGGGGACGTAGGGTTGGTGTGGGTACACCGTGACATGCTCACCCAAGTATTGGGAGATGACCTTGTGCACATGTGGGAAGGTCAGACCTTGGGCTTGGCCAATCAAAAAATGAAAATGCAGGGGAACACTGGAGCGTCGAAGGATTTCTGCGCAAGCTTGCAAAAACTCCGGGTTGAGCTTCATGGTGGTCGCGCACATGGCCACTTGGACGACATCTGCGCTGGCACGAGGGGGCCTCATCACATTGACCCCGGTGGCAGAGGCGGAAGGGCGATAGGGCATGCCATCGGCAGGCAATAGAAGCAATTTTTCGCTGAAGCAAGCCGGATCGCCAACATAGTCCTCTTCAACCACCACATAGTCGATCACATCCGAATGGGACGTGGCAGGGTGACCCAGGCCCATGACTTGTAGGGGGGCCATGCGTAAATTGGCCAGCCACATGGTCAAAGGAAACATGCCCACACTGGGCATATAAAAAACGCTCACTTTGCGATTTCTGGCTTCATCTTGGATCAATTTGAGCTGTTCCAACATGCTGGCCTCACGGGGTATCGGAATCACCTCATGAAACACCTGCCTGGTTTGAGCGTCGGTACAGTTGTCATAGGCCATGGCGACCAAGTGAAATTTCTCGCGTGCCGCCTCGAGCGTCAAAGAGTGTGTGCGGTAAATGGAATGGGCGCTGGTGAACCACTCCAAAACCACCATCATGACGGGCTTGGTTTTTTTGGCCTTGCCCCATTTCACATGTTGGGCGGCATCATTTAATCCGTGCTGCTGTAGCTTGCGGCGAATCAAGGCATTGATGGGCTTTTTGATGTCGTGCTTATCGGCGCGGTCTGCGTAACTGCAATGCATGTACAAGTCGTGGAGTACGCCCAAAGGCAATTGCTCGATGTCGTCAATTTTGTCCAGGCATTGGCTCAGCCATGGCAGGATTTGTTCGCGTTTGGCATGGGCGGCTTGAGAGCCTAAAAATCGCGGTGAAAGCAATACCAAGCACAGGCCAGCTGCGAGCACTTTGTCGGCCGCCCATAAGGCATCCAAGTCAAGTGGTACCTCAGATTCAGGTGAATACAGCAAGCAAAATTTCAATAAATCCTCAGCGCCAATTTGCAATTGGTGCAGGTCGGATTTTTTGTCGCCCTCACTCAAGTTCAATGCGCGCATCACGTGGTCGGCATTGCGAAAAGGCGTGGCTGCAAACAAGCTGGCCAGCCAGCGGTGGTGCGATAGCAAGGTGGGTTGCCACACGGGATCGAAAAATAAACCAGGGTCTGATAGCAAACAGGAAGCAGCCGCTGCCACCCGGTTCAAGACATGCAGATCCATGTCTTTTTGACCGACAGATTGCAGGGGTTGCGCCTTGAATTGAGCCCCTACCTGGCCATAGTTGGCGTCTAAATCTTGCAGCAGGGCGAGCAACTCGCGCACACCCATCTCACGGTTTCGGCCGTAAGCCAAGGACTCAAATTTTTCCAAAGAGAAAGCCATATTTTCAGCCGATACATCAGTGACCATGCAGTCACCGATTATCAGTCCTGAAAAGCCTATTTTTGCCGCTTTGGCGTGGCCGGTACGGTCCTGAATGCTGAATCAGGTGATCACTTTTTTCACCCTGGCTGGAGACATGGGCAAATGCCGCAAGCGTTTACCGCTGAGTTGAAAGATGGCGTTGGAAATGGCAGGCGCCACCGCCAACACGCCAATTTCACCCATGCCCGTGGGCGCCGCCTTGGAGGGGACGATTTGGGTGTGAATTTCTGGCATGTCGGCCATGCGCAGAACCGGGTAGTCATTGAAGTTGGACTGCACCACCGAACCATTTCGAATGGTCAGTTCTTCCAACAATGCCAAGGACAGACCATAGACCACAGCCCCTTCGAGTTGAGCCTGCACATTGATGGGTTGAATGGGCAGGCCCGTATCAACGGCCACCCAGTAGTGATGCACCTGAATCTTGCCGGTTTTGCGATTGAGCGACACCTCCGCAACCGCTGCAGACAGCGTTCCATGGTAGTCGGCAAAAGCAATTCCCAAGCCGCGGCCTTTGCGTTTGCGGTTCCAGTCTGACATCTCGGCAACGGTTCGAATCACCGCATTGGCCCTGGCGTCTGATTGGGTCAGTTCAAGTCGCATGGCCAAGGGGTTGATGCGGCGCTCAAATGCAATCTCATCCAGGAAAGATTCGATGACAAATTTGTTGTAGCCAGCACCAATGCCACGCAAGGGTGCAACCCGCATGCCACGCATTTCTCGCACACCCTCTGCCAAACTATGAGGAATGGCGTAATGGGGTAAATCGGAGCCGTTCCAGCCGACGTAATCTTTACCGCCCGTGGCTTGGAAACGGGCGGGTGCTGCAATCGCATCGACATTTTCTGCCACCATGCGGTGCCGCCAGCCGATTAATTGACCCTTGTCATCCAGGCCAGCTTTCATCACATGGTGTGTCATGGGCCTGGGGCGGGCAGCAGCCATGTCATCCTCCCTTGAGAGGATAAGTTTGACGGGAAATTTGGTGATGTTGGACAACACCACGGACTGGGCAATGATGTCTGGGGCAATGCGCCGGCCAAACCCGCCGCCCAACATCTGCTGATGGACCTTGATTTTGTCTGGCGTGGTTTTCAAAATGCCAGAGGCCACGACTGTGGCCAAGAAAGAAAACTGTGTGCCAGTCCATATTTCGGCCGATTGACCATCAGCCGCCACTTTGGCCAAGCAATTCATGGGCTCCATTTGCGCGTGATAGGCGTGCTCGGACCAATACGTGGCTTCAATGGTTTTCGCGGCTTGTCCCAGGGCTGCGGAGGCGTCACCGCGTTTGTAGGCGTCCATCGCCTTGGCATTGGGGTCCTGTCCTTGTTTGGCATAGTCGGCTTTGGATTTTTCAGAGTCAAAGCCGGCTGCTGCTGCAGCGCCCGAGGTGTTCCAAGTGACCTTGGTTTTGAGCAAGGCGCGGGCTAAACGTGTGGACTCTCCCGTTTTTCCAATCACAGCCACACCAAAGGGAACCGTCAGAACCCTTAGCACGCCCGCAACCGCCATGACTTCTTCGGTGTTGACGTTTTCAGCTTTGGCGCCCTCCATGGGCGACTCCAGAACTGAGGCGTAGACCATGCCCTCAACCCTGGCATCGATGCCAAATTGTGCGGTGCCATCAACTTTTGATTGAACATCAATCCTTCCGATTTGGGTGCGGCCGATAAGGGTGAATTGCTCCGGTTTTTTCAGGTCATCGTCAGTGATCTTTGGCAGTTCAGCTGGCACGGTGGCAAATTTGGCCACATCGCCGTAACTGATGCGTTGATTGCTTTTGGCATGCACGACGGTGCTGTTTTGCGTGCTCAACTCGTTGATCGGGACGCTCCATTTGGCGGATACGGCATCCATCAATACCCGCCTGGCTTGGGCACCAGCAACCCGCAGGGGTTTGAAATAACCAGGAACAGCCACACTGGCCAAAGATGCCTGCCCGCCATTGAGCAATGGGTGGGGATTGCCGTAAACCTTGGGGTTTGGCGGGGCGATTTCAACTTTGACTTTTGACCAGTCTGCATCCAACTCCTCGGCCAAAATCAAGGGCAAAGTGGTCAGGGTGCCTTGCCCCATTTCAGCCGTGGGCGCAAAAATGGTGATGGTGTTGTCGGTGGCGATGTTGACCCATGCATTCATGCTGATGCGCGAATCGTTGGTTTGGGCCAATGCGCCCATGGGCCCTATTGCGGCGCCCATCACCAATGAAAAGCTCAAACCCGAGCCGGCGGCCAGAAATTGGCGGCGATTGATGTCTGCCGTGTGAGTGGATGTGCGATTGGACATGTTCATGCTTCCTTGGCTGCGCGCTGAATCGCGCTCACAATGCGTTGATAGGTACCGCAACGGCAAATATTGCCGTTCATGTGGGCCACGATTTGGGCTCGACTGGGGCTCTTGTTCTTGGCCAACAAGGCTGCGGCTTGCATGATCTGACCCGACTGGCAATAGCCGCACTGGGGCACTTGTTCGGCCACCCAGGCTTTTTGCAATTTGTGGGTGCCTGTGGGGGACAGGCCCTCAATCGTTGTCACTTGTTTACCCGCGACTTGGTTCACAGGCATGCTGCAGGAACGGATGGGGACATCGTTCACATGCACGGTACACGCTCCACATTGGGCCACACCACAACCATATTTGGTGCCGGTGAGTTGAAGGTCTTCCCGCAGTACCCACAGCAAAGGGGTGTTGGGTGCGGCATCGGTCACGGCCGATTTGCCGTTGACATTGAATGTGGTGGTCATGCGCTGATTCTCGAAAGTTGCAACATTCGCAGTTTAAATAGACATGAGTCACCCATTCATCAGCGGTTTCCCTAGAGATTGTTTTATCCGAATATGGTGCAAGTCGTTGGGATTGAGCGCATGAACAGATCTGCCCCCGCAGTTGGCACAAACCTTCGGTTCAATTGCAGTTAAAGTGCAGCCAAGTTCATCAAAGTGGGTTCATAAATGCAGATTGGCATGATTGGTTTGGGGAAGATGGGGGGCAATTTGGTTCGTCGATTGCTCAACAAGGGCCACAGTTGCGTGGTTTACGACGCCGATGCGGCCAGCATCCAATCATTGGTGACTTTGGGCGCTTTGGGTGCCCAAAGTCTGATTGATTTGGTGCAACAGTTGCCCCAACCCAGGGCCATTTGGATGATGTTGCCCGCGGGGCAGATCACTGAGGACACATTTCAGTCCTTGAAAGCCTTGTTGCAAGCGGGGGACATATTGATCGATGGTGGAAATGCCAACCATAAAGATGATGTGCGCCGAGCGCAGGAATTGATGCCCTTGGGCATTCATTATTTGGATGTCGGCACCAGCGGTGGGGTTTGGGGCTTGGAGCGGGGCTATTGTTTGATGATCGGTGGCGAATTGGCCGCTTTTCAAACCATGACGCCCGTTTTTCGCGACCTGGCACCCGGCCAAGGGCAGATCACGCCGTCTGCTGGTCGCGAGGGTTTTGAATCAAGTGCTCACCTGGGCTATTTGCACACGGGGCCAGCGGGGTCTGGGCATTTCGTGAAAATGATTCACAACGGCATTGAGTACGGCATGATGCAAGCGTTTGCAGAAGGGTTTGACATCCTCAAAGGCGCTGGGCAGAGCACCATTCCTGCCGAGCGAAGATACGACTTGAACTTGGCCGACATTGCAGAGTTGTGGCGCAGAGGCAGTGTGGTTTCTTCTTGGCTATTGGATTTAACGGCCATTGCTTTGGCCAAAGACCCCCGACTCACCGAATTTTCAGGCCATGTTCAGGATTCTGGCGAAGGGCGTTGGACGGTGGAGGCGGCCATCGAAGAAGCCATACCCGCCCATGTTCTGACGGCGGCTTTGAACGCCAGGTTCAGGTCCCGTCAATCCCCCAGTTTTGCTGACCAAACCCTGTCTGCATTGCGGCACCAGTTTGGGGGGCATCAAGAGCCCCCAAAGGGCTGAATTTCCTGCGGCCTTAGTGGTGGATGTCTATTTGGTGCATGCCAAATTCGCCACTTTGTCGGTCGGCAAAAAAAGCCTTCAGGGTATCTTTGACCGTGCGAAAAGCAAGATCTTCCCAGGGGATTTCATGCTCTGCAAATAAGCGGGCTTCCATGGTTTCATGCCCTGGCGCAAATTGATCCGAAGTCAATTGCGCACGGAAAAAGAAATGCACTTGGCCCACACGTGCCACATTGAGCACCGTGAAAAGCCCTTGCATCTCAAATTGAGCCCCGGCCTCTTCTGTGGTTTCACGCGCCGCCCCTTCACCCAGGGTCTCACCCAACTCCATAAATCCAGCAGGCAAGGTCCACTTTCCTTTTCGCGGTTCGATGTTTCGCTTGCACAACAGCACGGATTCCCCCAGCACCGGGATGGTGCCGACCACATTCAATGGGTTTTCATAATGAATGGTGTTGCATTGGGGGCAGACAGCCCTTTGCCGCGTATCGCCATCGTCGGGCACACGCAACACAACCAATTCCCCACAATTTTTGCAATGTTTGATGCTGGAGCGAAGCAAAATAAGTTTTCCCAGTGCGCTGAAATTGGGTCAATTGACGTGAACTGTCAGCGTGGGCAAGCCAGTGACGCTTCCCACCATGGTGTCTCCGCTGACCACCGCGGCCACCCCTTCTGGTGTGCCGCTGAATATGAGGTCCCCGGGCTTGAGTTCCCAGGCGGCGGACAGGTGCTCAATGGTTTCTGCAATGTTCCAAATCAGCTTGCTGACATGGCTGGATTGACGCGCTTGCCCATTGACGGTAACGGCAATGCCCGCCGATTCAATTTGCGTCAATTTCTCGGCCCGCACGATGGGCCCCATCGGCGCGCTGTGGTCAAACGCCTTGCCGATGCACCAGGGGCGGCCTTGCTTTTTCATATCGTTTTGAAGGTCACGACGGGTCATGTCCAAGCCCACGGCATAGCCATAAACATGCTGCATGGCTTCGCTGGCGGCAATGTTTTTGCCGCCTTTGCCGATGGCCACCACCAACTCAATTTCGTGGTGGAAATTGCCCGTCATGCTGGGATAAGGGATTTGACCTGTCACGCCCTCGGGGACCACCACCAAGGCATCGGTGGGTTTCAAAAAGAAAAATGGGGGTTCACGGCCCGTGTACCCCATTTCCTTGGCATGCTCTTCATAGTTGCGTCCCACGCAATAAATGCGATGGACCGGAAATTGCTCAGGCTGACCGATCACAGGGACAGATATGATGGGTGTGGGGTCAAAAACAAAAGTCATGGGTTCCTCTTTCAGGGGCAAAAAATTCGCAATTTTCAACCCCGCGCAGTGGGTGTGCAAAAAACGATGTGCAGAGTGTGCCATGAACTCATGGTCAGTTGCTTTGGGGTTGTCAAATCAGAGGTGTTGGTTGGTTTGAGTGGGTCATGGGCATGCAAACTTTTTCCCTCAAGGTCTGAACCGTGACCGCATTGAATGATCATCCGATGTTCCAAGCCCAATGGCCTGAAGGTGTGAAGTCCTTTTGCAGTGTTCGGCACGGTGGCGCTTCCAAAGGGCCTTTCGAGAGCCTGAATTTGGGCAACCATGTGCAAGATGACCCCGCCGATGTCAGTGCCAACAGAGGGACTTTTGCGGAACACTTGGGTGCAAAACCCGTTTTTTTGAACCAAGTGCATGGTTGGAGTTTGATTGAATTGACCGATCAAACCCCCGATGGCATGGCCGCAGATGTCTGCATCACCCAATTTCCCCGGCTGGCATGCACCATCATGGTGGCGGATTGCTTACCCGTTTTACTGGCCGAACCTGATGGGCAATGGGTGGCGGCCGCGCATGCGGGATGGCGTGGTCTGGCGGGAAACAGGGGGTTTGGGGTCATGGAGGTGGCCGTCAATGCCATGCGCGAGCGCATGGGCTCAGATGTGGCGCAGCTTCAAGTTTGGCTGGGGCCGTGCATCGGACCTCAGGCTTTTGAGGTGGGCCATGAAGTCAGAGATGCGTTTTGTGGTGACCAGGCACAAGCCAGTCAATGCTTTCAACCTGGACCCATGAAGGGCAAGTGGTGGGCTGATTTGCCCGCACTGGCCCGAATGCGTTTGCAGGCAATGGGTGTGACCCAGATCACTGGCAACGACGGATCTTCGCCTTGGTGCACCGTGGCACAACAGGATTTATTTTTTTCCCATCGGCGAGATCGCGTCAGTGGTCGATTCGCCGCCAGCATTTGGCGTGATGGCGCCGTTTAGTTGACCCTCGTTGGTTTGGTCTTGATGGGCATCGGCATCCATTTGTTTGTTTAATCTGCGCCTGCGCTCCGGCGTGTTGATCAGGTACAGAACCAAAGCCAATGGCGCCAAACCATAAAACACAAAAGTGATGAATGCCCCCAGCAAACTGCCTTGGGGGTGGAAAGCTTCGGCCACGGCCATCATCAAGGTGATGTAAATCCAAGCAATGGCAACCAGGTACATGGGGTGTGGCCTCTAAAACGCACAGTTGTCAGGGTGATGAAGGCAGAAGCTGGGATACTCATCCCAACAGGCCGTGACGCTTCAGTGTAGGGCCGAACAAAATACCCATTGCGCTTTGGAGACAAATATGCGCCCACAACAGGCCACCGATGGTGGCAATGCTGCCCATGCTTTTCAACAAAACCTGGCCCAAGGTTGGCAACAGGCATTGGCGAGCATCCAGCAAATGGCCCACACATCACCGCAAGCAGGCAAGCTGAGCTTTGACCCGATTCGGCTGAAGGGCTTGCAAGAACAATATTTGCAGGAAGCCACCCAACTGTGGAACCAGGGCTTGAGCGAAAACCCGGTGAGCAAGGACAGGCGTTTTGCAGGTGAAGCCTGGGGCCATAACCCCATGGCTGCGTTTTCAGCGGCGATATATCTTCTCAACACCCGCAGCTTGATGGGTTTGGCCGATGCGCTGGAGGGTGACCCCAAGACACGCGAACGCATTCGGTTTGCGGTTGAGCAGTGGAGTGCGGCCAGCGCGCCCAGCAATTCTTGGTTATTCAATGCGGATGCACAGCAAAAAGCCATCGATACCAAAGGCGAGAGCATTGCCAAAGGCGTTCAAAATTTGTGGCACGACATGCGCCAAGGCCACGTCTCCATGACGGACGAAAGTTTGTTTGAGGTGGGTAAAAATGTGGCGACCACGCCTGGGCATGTGGTGTTTGAAAACGACCTGTTTCAGCTCATCGAATACAAACCTCTGACGGCTAAAGTCCACCAAAAACCGTTTCTGCTGATCCCCCCTTGCATCAATAAGTTTTACATCCTTGATTTGCAGCCAGACAACTCATTCATTCGATACGTGGTGGCGCAAGGCCATCGCACATTTGTGGTGAGTTGGCGCAATCCCGACGCCAGCCACGCGCAAGTCAGCTGGGATGACTACATTGAGCAAGGTGCGATTCAAGCCATTGATGTGGTTCGAGATATCGCCAAAGTCCCTCAAATCAATGCCTTGGGCTTTTGCGTTGGCGGGACCATTTTGACCACAGCCTTGGCTGTGTTGGCCGCTCGGGGTGAAAAGCCGGTGAGCAGTGCCACCTTGCTGACGACGCTGATCGATTTCAAACAGACTGGCGTTTTGGATGTGTTCATTGACGAAAACTTTGTCAAATTCCGTGAAATGCAATACGCCAATGGGGGACTGATGCCTGGGCGGGACATGGCGACCACGTTCAGCTTCTTGCGGCCCAACGATTTGGTATGGAATTACGTGGTGAAAAACTACCTCAAGGGTGAATCCCCACCGCCCTTTGATTTGCTGTACTGGAACAGCGATTCCACCAATTTACCCGGCCCCATGTTTGCTTGGTATTTGCGCAACACCTATCTTGAAAACCGCCTGGTTCACCCAGGCCAAGCGGTGGTGTGCGGTGAAAAAATTGATCTGCGCAAAGTTGATTTGCCGGTTTATATTTATGGCTCTAAAGAAGACCACATCGTCCCCATCGAGGCCGCATATGCCAGCACACAGGTGTTGCCCGGTAAAAAACGTTTTGTCATGGGTGCATCAGGTCACATTGCCGGGGTCATTAACCCGCCTTCGTCGAAAAAACGCAGCCATTGGCTGCCCGCTGACGCCCAGTTGCCCAGCGAATTTCAACAATGGCATGGCAAGGCCAAAGAAGTGCCGGGCAGTTGGTGGGATGATTGGTCCAAATGGCTTCGCCCTCAGGCGGGTGCTTTGGTCAATGCACCCAAAATACCAGGTCGGGGGGCTTATAAAGCCATCGAACCAGCGCCTGGTCGCTATGTCAAAGCCAAGGCTGAAGCGTGACGGCTGCGGGACTTGGGTTCGGTTGGATGTGTAAATTTTCAGGAGATTATTTTGCAAGACATCGTGATTGTTTCTGCCGCCCGCACTGGCGTTGGCAAATTCGGGGGCAGCTTGTCCAAACTCAGCGCGACAGAGTTGGGCAGCCTGGTGGTGCGTGAAGTGATCGCCCGTTCTGGACTGGATCCCGCCTTGGTGGGCGAGGTCATCATGGGCCAGGTGTTGGCCGCGGGTGCGGGGCAAAACCCAGCCCGTCAAGCCTTGATGAAAGCGGGCATTCCCCAAGAGGTGCCTGCCTTGACCATCAATGCGGTGTGTGGTTCGGGTCTCAAAGCGGTCATGTTGGCCGCTCAAGCCGTGGCCTGGGGCGACAGCGAAATCGTCATCGCCGGTGGCCAAGAAAACATGAGTGCCTCGCCGCACATTTTGAACAACTCGCGCGATGGCCAGCGCATGGGCGACTGGAAAATGATCGACAGCATGATTGTCGATGGCCTGTGGGATGTCTATAACCAATACCACATGGGCATCACGGCAGAAAACGTGGCCAAAGCGCATGGCATCACCCGCGACATGCAAGATGCATTGGCTTTGGCCAGTCAACAAAAGGCAGCAGCGGCGCAGGCTGCGGGCAAATTCAAAGATGAAATTGTGCCGGTCCATTTGCCCCAGAAAAAAGGCGACCCCATCGTTTTTGCCAGTGATGAATACATCAACCTCAAAACCAATGCCGAGGCCTTGGCGGGTTTGCGCCCTGCATTTGACAAGGCGGGCAGTGTGACCGCTGGCAATGCCTCGGGCATCAATGATGGCGCTGCCGCGGTCATGGTCATGTCGGCAGCCAAAGCCAAGTCTCTGGGCTTGACGCCCTTGGCCCGCATTGCATCCTTTGCCACCAGTGGCTTGGACCCTGCCACCATGGGCATGGGCCCGGTGCCGGCATCGCGCAAAGCCTTGGAGCGTGCTGGCTGGAAAGCCTCGGATGTGGATTTGTTTGAGCTCAATGAGGCCTTCGCGGCCCAGGCCTGTGCCGTCAACCAATCTTTGGACATCGATCCATTGCGCGTGAACGTCAA